>CAXTPH010000080.1:0-10126 GCA_964245955.1 uncultured Sphingomonadaceae bacterium
CCGGGCCGAACTCGACGCGCTCGCCGCGCTCGACCTCGACCCCGATTGCGACGCCGCCGCGGTCAAGGCCGCGTACCGCCGCCTGGCCAAGGCGAATCACCCCGACGTCGCGCCGAACGATCCCGCCGCTGCTGTGCGCTTCCGCACCGCGCAGGCCGCGTACGAGGTGCTCGAACGGGCCGAGGAACGCCGCGCCGCGACCCATTCGCCGGGGTGACCCGCCGCTGCGCCGGCCGTCGCCGAACTGTCACAGTCCTAGCCTACCCCGCTTTCGTGGGTGGGGATTGATGGCGTGCAAAAGCTTTTGGCGGTGGCGATCGGGCTGTTTGCGATGACCGCATCGGCGCAGACGATCATCATCGGCCATCGCGGCGCGGCGGGTGAACGTCCCGAGCACACGCTCGA
Source organism: uncultured Sphingomonadaceae bacterium (assembly GCA_964245955.1). GTDB lineage: Bacteria > Pseudomonadota > Alphaproteobacteria > Sphingomonadales > Sphingomonadaceae > Polymorphobacter_B. Next base: position 406 of record CAXTPH010000080.1, read on the forward strand.
ATCGTATCGAACCGCGATTGCCGGCGGCGCCGACTTCATCGAACCCGATCTCGTCCCGACCAAGGACGGGGTCCTCGTCGCCCGGCACGAGAACGAGATCGGCGGCACCACCGACGTCGCCGCGCACCCCGAATTCGCCGCGCGCAAGGCGACCAAGACGATCGATGGGGCGAGCATCACCGGCTGGTTCACCGAGGACTTCACCCTCGCCGAGCTGAAGACGCTGCGCGCGCGCGAACGCCTGCCCGCGCTTCGCCCGGCCAACACGGCGTGGGACGGCAAGTTCGACGTGCCGACGTTCGCCGAGGTGCTGGCGCTGGCGAAGGCCGAGACGGCGCGAACCGGACGGACGATCGGCGTTTATCCCGAAACCAAGCACCCGAGTTATTTCGCGCGTCTCGGCCTGCCGCTCGAACGCCGCCTGGTCGACCAGCTCGCCGCCGCCGGCTATACCCGCAAGACCGACGCAGCCTTCATCCAGTCGTTCGAGGTCGGCAATCTCAAGGTGTTACGAAAGATGACCGGGCTGCGGCTGATCCAGCTGATCGACGAGGACCATCCCGCCGACGACGCGACGACGAGCTATGACAGCATGATGACCCCGGCGGGGCTCGCCGCCATCGCCACCTACGCCGACGGTATCGGCCCATCGAAAAGCCGGATCCTGCCCCGGGATGCCGACGGACGGTCGTTGCCGGCAACGGGGCTCGTCGCCGCGGCGCATGCCGCCGGGCTGCTCGTCCATCCGTACACCTTCCGCTCGGAGAACTTCTTCCTGCCCGTCGAACTTCGTCGCGGCACCGATCCGAAGGCGCATGGCGACGCCGCCGCCGAATATCGCGCGGCCTTCGCCGCCGGGGTCGACGGATTATTTTCCGATTTCGCCGACGAGGCATCGGCCGCCCGCGCGGCGTTCGTTGCCCCCCGCTGACGATCCGCCTCCTCCTTCGGGTCGCACTCGCGGCGCTGCTCGGCGGCGTGAGCGCCTCGGCCGCGCCGTGGGCCGAGGCCGGCGACGCGCAGCTGCGGTCCGACCTGACCATCCTCAACGACGCCGGGATGGTCCACGTGCTCACGAGCCAATGGCCGGTCCCGTGGGCCGGCATCGCGGCGGGGCTCGACGATCCGGTCCTCTACACCAAGCCGCGCTATGTCCGCGAAGCGGCGCGGCGCGTGCTGGCGCGCATCCAGCGCGACACCGCACAAGGCACCCGGGTCGAGAATCTCAGCGACGCGACGAACCGCCCAGCGCTGATTCGGGGCTTCGACGCGCAAGGCCAGGGCAATGGCCAGATTCACGAGATCGTCGACATTACCAGCGGCGGCAGCGACCTCCATGTCGCCGCGGGCGCGATCAGCGACGCGCGTCGCGACGGTGGCGGCGCCGGGCTGGCGCTCGACGGCAGCTATCTCGCGCAGCGCTGGCATGGCGTCGAGCTGTACGGCGGCGAGGTCGGCCACTGGTGGGGCCCAGGCTGGATTTCGGCGTTGAGCTATTCGACCAACGCCCGTCCCTTCCCGCAGATCGGTATCGCCAGCGCCGGCACGCAGCGGTTCAAGCCGCGCTGGCTCAGCTGGATCGGACCGTGGCGCGCCGAGGCGGTGGTCGGCCTGCTCGACGACCGCCGCATCGCGCGCAACACGCTGTTCAATGCGTTCCGCTTCACCTTCATGCCCGCCAAGGGTCTCGAGATCGGCTTCGCGCGCAGCCAGATCCTGTGCGGATCGGGACATTCGTGCAGTCCGATCGACGCGATCGACCCGATCAACAACCCTGCGCATCCGAGCAAGACGGCGAGCGAGGCCGTGTTCGATTTCAAATATAGCCGGACGCTCGCCGGGCACCCGGTCGAGATCTACACCCAGATCATGAACGAGGATTCGAGCCCGATCACGCACAGCTTTTCGAGCTATCTCGTCGGCGGCAGCGCGTGGTTCCCGGTCGGGCCCGACACGCTGCGGCTCACCGGCGAGTATACCAGCAGCATTTCGACCGTCGATCTGTTCAGCTTCGGCACCGTCGGCTACGGCGTCAGCTATACCGACAGCAAATACCCCGATGGGCTGCGCTATCACGGTCGCGCCTTCGGCTTCAGCCTCGACAGCGACTCGCGTCTGGCGTCGCTCCAGGCGAACCTGACCGACGCGCGCGACCGCAGCTATACGCTCAGCCTCCACCATGCGCTCGTGTCGCGCGCGCCGACGGGGGCCAACAACCCGATCACCGCGTCGCCGGTGACGATCGACTATGCCGAGGCGCGGGTGGCGACGCCGACCCGGATCGGACTATTGAGCCTCGCCGGGCGACTCCAGAGCGATCAGCCGCGCCCCGCGCGCGGAGTCACCGCCGCCGCCGAGGTCAGCCTGCGCGTTCGGATTCGCTGACGCTCTTGAGGATGAAATTGAGCTTTGCGGTCGCGATCGGGCGGCTGTGGTCGTACTGCCACGCGACCGCGCCGAGGTTCGCCACCCGCCGCCCGAGCCGGGTCACCGTCGCCACCGCGAAGGTATCGCGCATGCCCCCGGCGCGCAGGTAATCGACCGTCGCGGTCAGCGGCTTGAGCATCGGCAGCGGTGCATCGTCGGGCAGCGCAAGGAGCAGCGTCGCGAGGCCGGCACACTCGAGCAGACCGGCGATCGCGCCGCCGTGCAGACGTTCGGGTGCACCGATCAGCGCGTCGGCGAACGGCAACCGCAACCGGACCTCGTCGCCGTCGCGCTCGACCGACAGCCCGAGCAGCGCTGGATACGGCAGCAGATCGAACGCCGCGCCGCGCGTGGAGTCGCGCAGAAAGTCGCGCACCGGCTCGAGGCTCATACCGGTCCGCCGTGGACGAAGGTGCCGACCATATTGGCCAGCGGACGGTCGGGATCGCCTTGATGCGCGAAGCCGCGGACGAAGGCGACGCTCGACGTCACCTTATAACAGATCGCGCGCCCGATGATCGCGATGCCGGCGTCGGGGCCGTGGAGATAGTCGAGCCGCAAGTCGAGTGTCGCGTGACCCGTCATCGACTTGAGCCGGGCGAATACGGCGAAGCCCGCCGCCGAGTCCATCAGCGTGAAGATCGCGCCGCTGGCGATGACCCCGTCGTCGACGATCAACGATGGCGCGTACGGAAGCGATAGCTCGGCCCAGTCATCGCCGTGCGCGTGATAACTGATGCCGAGCGCCTTGAGATGCGGCACGCCGTCCATGAACCGCTGGATGAAGCGCATGTTGCGGGCGGCCGCGTCGGCGTTGTCGGCGACAGGGCTCATCCCGCCGCCAGTTCGCCGATGCGCGCGAGCATCGACGCCAGCCCCTGGGTCCGGTTCGACGACAGGTGCCGCGCCAGCCCGAGCGCGTCGAGCTTGGCCTTGACCGCCGCGACGTCGATGTCGGTGGCGCGGCGATCCTGAACGAGCAACAGCACCAGCGCGACGAGGCCCTTGACGATCGCGGCGTCGCTGTCGGCGGAAAAATGCAGGACATCGCCCTCGCGTACCGGATACAGCCAGACCTGGCTGGCGCAGCCGCGGACGCGCGTCGCCTCGGTCTTGAGGGCGGCAGCGCGCGGCCGAGATCGATCAGCAGCCGGTATTTGTCGTCCCAGTCGTCGAAGGCGTCGAACTCGGCTTCGACATCGTCGAATGTGGCGGGAAGCGGCATCGCCGCTGGGTGGACGCGCCCGCGCGCGCGGTCAAGCGCGGCTAGAAGTCCACGCCGGCGGCGATCGCCTCGAGCTTCTTGATCCGTTCGCGCAGGTCGGCGAGGTCGATGCGGTTGGCGACCGCCGGACCGTCGCCGAACGACCGCCCGCCGACGTCGAGCTGATGACGGCGCAGGTCGAGCCATGCCTTCCAGCTCCAGGCGAAGACGAAGCTCAGCAGCGCCAGCCCGACGAGCGAACTTGCGGCAAGGATCAGAAGCGAATCGGCGGGCACCATGATGACCTCCTGCAAGCTTGGGTTCAGCGATCTTTGCCGAGCGCGTCGATCTGGTCGGACAGGCGCTTCGACGGGTCGGTGGCGAGGCGTTCGAGGACCTGGATGCGCTGGTTGAGCCGGTCGATCTCCGACTTCATCCGCGCGCCGTCTTCAAGGCTGACGACATCGTGCGGGGCGGCGATGAAGTCGCGGTCGCGGCGCGAGCGTTTGCCCCAGGCGTTGACCCCATAGCGCGCGCTCGCCACCCGGCCGATCGTCACGACGAGGACGATCAGGACGACCATTTCGAACGGATTCATCGAAGCTGTTCCTCTACGGGATAAAAGTTAGTTGAGCTTGGAAACCGGCGAGCGCAGCTCGTCGATCTCGGCGGCGAGGCTGGTGCCGCGGTCGGTGACGATGCGGTTGAGCACCGCAACATGCGCCTCGAGCCGTTCGATCTTCGCCGCATATTGTGCCGCCTGTTCGCCGGCGACCTTGGCGGTCGTCTCGAGCTGGCGCTCCTTCAAGTCCATCCAGCGTTTGGCGACGCCGGCGCCGATGGCGAACAACGGGATGAGTATCCAGAGCCAGTCCATGTCCATGATCCTGTTCCCTTCTGACGGAGGCTAGAGTGAAGCCGGGCCGCGTAGCGCGTCGATTTCGTGCGCGAGGTCGGTCGCGCGGTCGGTGGCGATGCGGTTGAGGACCGCGACGTGCGCCTCGAGCCGCTCGATCTTGGCGCTATGCTCGGCCGCCTGATTGTCGGCGACCTTGGCCGCAACTTCGAGCTGCTTCTCCCGGAGGTCGGCCCAGCGCTTGAACACGCCGCTACCGATGCCGCCGACGATCGCGACGAGCGGGATCGACAAGGCGATGAAGGCGAAGAGATTGTCGGGGCTCATCATCGTAAATCTCCTGTTCGGACGCGCGTCAGCGCAGCGCCTCGATTTCGCGCGCAGTCCGCTGCGCCGGGTCGGTGACGATCGTCTCGAGCGTCGCGGTGCGCCGGGCGAGCGCGGCGACCGCGGCGGCCATCCCGTCGTCGGTCTGCGGGCCGATCGCGGCGGCGCGCTTGATGCTGCGCACCTCCCGGCGGGCGTGCCAGCGCATCGCGCTCTGGAGGATGAAGTAGATCAGCATGCCGAGCGTCAGCCCGGCGACGAACGAGCCCGTGTCGAGCGGCCGGCCCGAATGGACCCCCGCACCGTCGGGGCCAATGTGAACGAGGCCGTGGTGGAGGTGGACCAGCGGCGTCGGCGCAGTCGGAGCATAATGATGCGTCGACAGTGTCCGCGTCACCGAATGTCCGGCCGGCGAGTCCTCGGTGGTGGTGACGAACTGGCCATCGTCCTCGACAATGACGTGTCCCCGGGGGGTGCTGGTCTCGCTCACGATCATGCGCGCTGCTCCCTGGATCCGGCGCTTACTTCAGACCGTCGATTTCGTTGGCGAGGCGGCTGTTCGAGCTCGTGACGTACGCCTCGATGTCGCGCAGCCGACGCTCGGTCTCGCGGAAGCTCGACCTTGTGTCGCGGATCGTCCGCTGCGGCGCGACGCGGACCTTCTTCCAGAACTCGCGCTCGTCGGGAGTTTCCGAATAGAGCGAGTAGGGCTTGGGTTGCGCCAGCCACGACGTGACGAAGTACATCGGCACGAGGAACCAAAGCTGGAGGATGAAGAGCGAGGCGACGAACCCGATGCGGATCCAGAGGACATCGACGTCGAAGTAGTCGGCAATCCCCGCGCAGACGCCTTTGACCTTGGCATTGCGTTTATCGAGATAGAAGCTGGTGCGGCGTTCGGACATGATGGCTCCCCTTAGCGGCGGATCGACAGGCGCGCTTCGGCCTGGTCGGTAATGCGACGGTCGGCGGCTGCGCTGCCCAGCGCGCCGTCCTTCCAGCCGGGATTGTCCACGGCGATGATCCGTTCGATCGAGTCGAGCCGGGCATCGAGGCGGCGGGCAGTATCGTGCAGATCGTCGAGCAGATTCTCGTCCTCGATCGAGATGCCGCGGCCTTTGCGCCACTGCGACATGTAGTGGAGGATGATCCACGGCAGCCCGATGAAGAGCATGGCGCAGACGAAGATCGGGACAAGCGCGTCTTCCATGACGATCAGCCCTCATTCTTCGCGAGCCGGGCCTTCATCGCCGCAAGCTCGCTCTGGATGCCGTTGTCCTGCTTGAGATCGGCGAACTCGTCGTCGATCGTCCGCAGCGGGCCGCCGAGCTCGTACGAGTCGGCATGCCCCTCGGCGAGGTCGGCGCGGCGCTCGATCACCTCGAACTTGGCGAACGCGTCCTCGATCCGGGGACCCTTGTACATCGCCCGCATCCGCGACCGCGTGTCGGCGTTCTCGATCCGCTTGAGCAGCGTGTTCTGGCGCTGCTGCGCCTCGCGGATCTTGCCTTCGAGGCGGCGGATGTCCTCGGCGTTGGCGTTTAGGCCATCCTCGAGCTGGGCGATGTCGGCGCGCGTCGCGTCGGCGAAACTCTTCGCCTTGCTCTTCTCGAGCAGCGCGGCGGTGGCGAGATCCTCGCGGCCCTTCGACAGCGCCAGCTCGGCCTTCTCGGTCCAGCTCGACTGCGCAGCCTCGGCGCGCGCGACAGCCCGCTCCATTTCCTTCTGGTCGGCGATCGTCCGCGCCGCACCGGCGCGAACCTCGGCAAGCGTCTCCTGCATTTCCATGATGATCATGCGGATCATCTTGGCCGGGTCTTCCGCGCGGTCGAGAAGCTCGGTGACGTTGGCGGCAATGATGTCGCGGGTGCGCGAGAAGATGCTCATATGGGCCTCCTGGGGAGCGGCGATGTTAGACGATGCGGCTGGCGGCGATAGGGGCTGCGTAGGCCGGGCCGGCAGCGATCGCGACGAAGCTCGTGGCGAGCAGCGCCGACCCGAGGATGCCGATCACGGCGCGGTAAAAAGGATAGTTGGTCATCTTGGGTCTCCTGACTGGGCGGGGACGATCCCCGTCTATGCAACCTGCTTTGCATATGCCGTGCCAAGTGGTTTACCGCTGCTAAGCCATTGTATTCGTTGTAACGACCTCATTAAGCCGATCGGCTTGGGCGAAAGAGTTGCGAACTATTGGCAGAATCCGCTAATATCGCGTTCATGCAGTCGCCCGCCGCCCTGATCGGAAATGCCGCGAGTTTCCTCGATGCGGTCGAGCATGCGACGCGCGCGGCGGCGATCAACCGCCCGGTCCTGGTGATCGGCGAGCGCGGCACCGGCAAGGAACTGATCGCCGAGCGCCTTCACCGGCTTAGCCCGCGGTGGAGCGGGCCGCTGATCACGCTCAACTGCGCTGCGCTGCCCGAGAATCTGCTCGACGCCGAGCTGTTCGGCTACGACACCGGCGCCTTCACCGGGGCAACGCGCGGCCGCGCCGGGCGGTTCGAGGATGCCGACGGCGGCACGCTGTTCCTCGACGAGATCGCGACGCTATCGGCCGCCGCGCAGGAACGGCTGCTCCGCGTCGTCGAATACGGCGAATTGACCCGGCTCGGCTCGAACCGCGCGATCCGCGTCGACGTCCGCGTCGTCGGCGCGACCAACGAGGACCTGCCGGCGCTCGCCGCCGCCCACGCGTTCCGCGCCGACCTGCTCGACCGGCTGAGCTTCGAGGTCGTCACCCTGCCGCCGCTGCGCGCGCGCGCCGACGACATCCCGGTCCTCGCCGGGCATTTCGGGCGACGCATGGCGGTCGAACTTGGCTGGCACGGCTTCCCCGGCTTCAGCGACGCCGCGACGCGCGCGCTGGCGGCACACGACTGGCCAGGCAACGTTCGCGAACTGAAGAACGTCGTCGAGCGCTCGCTCTACCGCTGGGGCGACGCCGAGATGCCGGTCGGCCACATCGTCTTCGATGCATTCGATTCCCCGTGGCGACCGGGCACGCGCCCGCTGGCGCCGGTGTTGCTTCCCGCCCCGCCGGCGATCATCGCTGCGAACGACGTTCCGGCGGCGGTGGCGACGGGGCACGACGATGTCGCCGACCTCCGGGTCGCGGTGGCAACTTACGAGCGCGATATCCTGGCCTCGGCTCTCGCCAAGTGCCGCCACAACCAGCGCGCGACCGCAACCGCGCTGGCATTGACCTACGACCAGCTCCGCCATGCGTTGAAACGCCACAATATGCTGTGAACCGTTGCGTCCCACGCGCTACTGGGGCGTTGTCCTTTCGACTTCAAACCGGAGACCCGATCATGTTCACGCTGCCCCCGCTGCCGTTCGAACCGACTGCGCTCGAGCCGTACATGTCGGCGAACACCTTCAGCTATCACCACGGCAAGCACCACAAGGCGTATGTCGACAAGGCCAACGCCGCGATCGAGGGCACGCCGATGGCCACCATGTCGGATGTCGAGGTCGTCCGCGCGGCGAAGGCGAAGGGCGATCAGGGCCTGTTCAACAATGCCGCGCAGGCATGGAACCACAGCTTCCTGTGGAATTCACTGTCGCCGATGGGCGGCGGCGCCCCGATCGGCGCGCTCAAGGACGCGATCGACCGCGACCTCGGCGGCATGGAAACCTTCGCCGAGGCATTCAAGAAGGAAGCGGTCGGTCACTTCGCCAGCGGCTGGGCGTGGCTCGTCCACGACGGGCAGACGCTGAAGATCGTCAGCACCCACGACGCCGATACCGCGCTGGTCCACGAAGGCCTGACCCCGCTCGTCACGCTCGACCTGTGGGAGCACGCTTATTATCTCGATTATCAGAACGCGCGGCCTGGGTTCGTCGACTCGTATCTCGCGCACATGATCAACTGGGACTTCGCCAGCGAGAACTACGCCGCCGCGGCCTAGCCCCCCGCGCCAAAATGCCCGTTGCGCCCCGCTACCGCGCGCGGCTATCAGGGGCCACTCATCCGGGTGGCCCCTTTTTTGTCGCCCGGTCTTGCGTTGAACAAGGTGACGGCATGGCGACCCATCCGACCGACGATCTGACCCCGACCGGCGAACGGCGCCGCGATTTTATCTTCATCGCCACCGGCGCGTTCGCGGCGGTCGGTGCGGCGACGGTCGTTTGGCCGCTGATCAACCAGATGAACCCGTCGGCCGACGTGCTGGCCTTGGCGCAGATCGACCTCGACCTGTCGGCGATCGCGCCGGGCCAGGCGATCAAGGTGTCGTGGCGCGGCAAGCCGGTCTTTGCGCGCAACCTGACGCCCGCCGAGCAGGCGGAAGCGAACAAGGTACCCGTCGCGAGCCTGCGCGATCCCGAAACACTGGCGCAGCGGACCAAGCCCGGTCATTCGAACTGGTTGATCACACTGGGGGTCTGCACCCATCTCGGTTGCGTCCCGCTGGGCGCCGGCGAAGGCGAGAACAAGGGCGCGTTCGGCGGCTATTTCTGCCCATGCCACGGCTCGCAGTACGATACCGCCGCGCGCGTCCGCGCCGGACCGGCCCCGAAGAACCTCGAGGTGCCGCAGTACGCGTTCAAAACACCCACTCAAGTCACGATCGGTTGAGGGTCACACCATGAGCTTCCCCTGGGCCAAGCACTACGAGCCGCAAGGCGCGTTCATGAAATACGTCGACAGCCGGTTGCCGATCCCGCGGCTGGTCTACGACAGCCTCGGCGCGGGTTATCCGGTGCCGAAGAACCTCAACTATTTCTATAATTTCGGCGTCCTCGCCGGGGTCGCGCTGGTCGTGCAGATCCTGACCGGCGTCATCCTCGGCATGCACTACGCCGCGAACACGACGGTCGCGTTCGACTCGGTCGAGCATATCATGCGCGACGTCAACGGCGGCTGGATGCTCCGGTACATGCACGCGACGGGGGCGAGCTTCTTC
>CAXTPH010000081.1:0-10092 GCA_964245955.1 uncultured Sphingomonadaceae bacterium
GGTCCCAGCAGATGCCGACGCCGATCCGGCCATGGTCGGTGTCCCACACCTTGAACCCGGTGTTGCCGGGGCGGAAATAGAACTTCTCCTCATACCCCGGGCCGTCGGGGATGTGGCTCTTGCGGTAGACGCCCATGACGTCGCCGCGCCGGTCGATCATCGCGAGGCTGTTGTAATAATGGGGGCCGTCGCGCTCGAAGAACGAACACGGGATGTACGTGCCGGTGTCGCGCGCGACCGCCTGCATCGCACGAATCGCCGGGTGCGCGGCCGCCGGGAAGGCACGCGCGAAGAAACGGTCATGCTCGTGGCGGCAGAAGTAATAGCCCTGGAACAGCTCGGGCGGGAGGATCACCTGCGCCCCCCGCGCCGCCGCGGCCCGGACGGCGGCGGCAGTCGCGGCGATGTCGGCGTCCATGTCGTCGCTGAAGGCGAGCTGGAGCGCGGCGGCGGTAATGGTCATAGCGCGATCCCGAAACGCGACAGCGCCGCAACCATGCCGAAATAGAGCAGGACGGTGACGCCGCACCCGATGCCGAGCGTGGGGATGAAGCCCATGCCACCGCGGAGTAGCGCGGGGATGATGAGGAACAGCGGCAGCGACGGCAGGACATACCAAAAGGTCGCCCCTGCATGCGCAGCCAGCCGCGCCCGGTCACCGGTATCGCGCCACAGCCAGATCATGCCGAGGATCGACACCAGCGGCAGCGAGGCGATCAGCACCCCGCCCGCCGGATAGCGCCGCGCGACCTCCGACACCGTGGCGACGATCGCGCCCGATATCAGGGCCTTGACCAGCCAATAGCCGATCATCGACGCCTCACGCCGGCTGCTGCTGGGTGATGCAATGGAAGCTGCCGCCGCCGGTCAGGATGGCGTTGGCGCGCAGGCCGACCGTCCGCCGCCCGGGGAACAGCGAGCCGATCACGCCGACCGCGGCATCGTCGTTCGGCGCGCCGTAGGTCGGCACCAAGACGATGCCGTTGGCGACATACCAGTTCATGTAGCTCGCCGGGACCGCAACGCCGTCGACCTCGACCAGCCCAGGCGATGGCACGCGGACGATGTCGAGCCCGAAGTCGCGCGCCCGCTCATGGGCGTCGTCGTAGACCTCGGCATTGGGGTCGTCGTTCCCCGCCGCGACCGGCAGCGCGAGGACGCCGGGCGCGACGAAGCGCGCGAGGTTGTCGACGTGCCCGTCGGTATGGTCGTTCGCCAGCCCCTCGCCGAGCCACAGGACGCGGTCGATGCCGAGGTCGCGGCGGAGGCGGGCCTCGACCTCCGAGGCGTTCATCCCCGGGTTGCGGTTCGGGTTGAGCAGGCAGGCTTCGGTCGTGACGCAGAGCCCGGTGCCGTCGACCTCGATCGCGCCGCCCTCGAGGATCCAGTCGTGGCGCGCCAGCGGCACACCCGCCGCATGGGCGACGAAGGCCGCCACCGCGTCGTCGCCGTCGAGAAGGTACTTGCCGCCCCAGCCGTTGAAGCGGAACCCCGCCGCCGCCGGCCCGGCGGACGACGCCATGAATAGCGGGCCGGTATCGCGCAGCCAGATGTCGCCGAACGGCTGGCGATGGAAGCGGACGCTTGCGCCGTGCAACGCTTCGTGCGCCGCGGCTGCCGCTTCTTCGGTGGCGACGAGCAGCTCGACCGGCTCATGCTCGGCGATCGCCCAGACCATCGCCGCGACCTCCGCCCGCGCCGGGCCGAGGTCGGCCTCCCACAGATCGGGCGCACTCGGCCATGCCGTCCATGTCGCGGTATGCGGCATCCACTCGGCGGGCTGACGGGCGCTCATCGGCGGAGCGCCGCGGTCGTATCACGGATGGGCTTGAACTGGTTACCGTCGTTCCACTGCGGCCACAGTCCGCCCTCGTCGGCGAGCTTGCGTCCCATCCGGTAGTACAGGTCGAGGTCCTCGACCGCACCCGACCAGTCCCACTTCGGGTCGTAGTTGTCGCTCGGCTGGTGGTAGCGGTGCGCCGTATAGTCGTCGGCGGCCGCCTGGCCCGCTGCTTTGCCGCCATCCCGGCGGTCGACGCCGCTGCCGCCACGGAACATCGGCACGCCGAGCTTGGCGAAGCTGAAATGGTCGGAGCGGAAGTAGCCGCCCTTTTCGGGATGGGCTTCTAGATCGAGGTAGCGGCCCTGATCCTTGATCATCGCACCGGCAAGATCGTCGAGGCTCGACTTGTAGCCGCCGCTCAGCACCACGTCGCGCGTCCGCCCACCGACATTGAGCCCGTCCATGTTGACCCCGCCTGCCGTCGTCGCGAGCGGGTAGATCGGATGCTCGGCGTACCAGCGCGAGCCGAGCAGGCCCGATTCCTCGCCGGTCACCGCCATGAAGGCGACCGTTCGCTCGGGTTTCGGTCCCTTGGCAAACGCCTCGGCGAGCGCAAGCACGCCGGCGACGCCGCTCGCGTTGTCGACCGCGCCGTTGCAGATGTCATCGCCGCTCTTGTCCGCCGGACAGCGCCCGAGGTGATCCCAGTGCGCGGTGAAGAAGACCGTCTCGTCGGGGTATTTGGTACCGGGGACGACGCCGATGACGTTCTTCGACGCCGAGTGGGTGATCGTGTTGGTCAGGCTCGCCGATGCATCGAGCCGCAGCGGCACCGCGCGGAAGCCCTTCGTCTGCGCCGCCGTGGTCAGCGCCGCGAGGTCCTGCCCGGCGAGGGCGAGCGTCCGCTCGAACGCCGCACGCGTGATCCACCCTTCGACGCCGACGCGGCCCATGCCCTTGTCGGTCGCGTCGAGGTCGATCTGCGGACCCGTCCAGCTCGTCGTGATGACGCCCCACGGATAGCCGGCGGGTTCGGTGTCGTGAATGACGAAGGCGGCGGCAGCCCCATGGCGCGCGGCTTCTTCGAACTTATAGGTGTAGCGGCCATAGTACGTCATCGCCCGGCCTTCGAATGGGCCGGCGTCCTTGCCTGCGGCCTTGGTCTGCCAATCGGGATCGTTGACGAGGAAAACGACCGTCTTGCCGCGGACGTCGAGCCCCGCATAATCGTCCCAGCCCTTCTCGGGCGCGGTGATACCGTAGCCCACAAAGACGACATCGGAATGATCCAGCGTCTGCGTCGCGACCTGGCGCTTGGTCCACTGGACGACGTCGGTGCCGTAGGCGAGGGAGAGCTCCCTGCCCCCACGCCCCACGTCGCCGCGGACCAGCATCAGCGGCGTCGGCGCGGTGGTGATCGTCACCAGCGGCACATCCTGCGTCCACTGGCCGTGGTTGCCGGGCTGAAGGCCGATCGCCTGCATCCGTTCGGTGATATACGCGACCGCCTTGTCGCCGCCCGGCGTTCCGGGCCGTCGCCCCTCGAACGCATCCGAGGCGAGCGTCGCCGTATCGCGCTTGAGGCTGGCGTCGCTGATCCCCGACGCCGGAAGCGCCAGCGCCGAGGTAGCAAACAGCAGAGCAATCAGGGTGGCTAACGGCTTCACACGTCACTCCTCGTCGGCATCGTCGTCCATGCCATCGGCGGGCGCATCGCACAACGCTATCCGCCCCTTGAAGCCTTGCGCGACGACATACCATTCGGACGATCCCGCGCGGCTTGCGGGCGGCTTGGCGTGCTTGACCGCCGCGAAGTGGCGCTTGAGTTCGCCGACCAGCGCCGGGTCCGCCCCACCCGCGAGCACCTTGGCGACGAACGCGCCGCCCGGTCGAAGCATGTCGACCGCGAACGCCAGCGCGTGCTCGACCAGCGCCATCGTGCGGATGTGATCGGTCATTTTGTGGCCCACGGTGTTCGCCGCCATGTCGGACAGGACCAGATCGGCATCACCACCGAGCGCTTGGCGCAACAGGTCCTCGGTATCGTCGGCAAGGATATCCTGCTGGAAGATCGTCACCCCGGCGATCGGCTCGATCGGCAATAGATCGATCGCGACGATCTTTGCCTTGGGCCGCGCTTTGAGCACGATCTGGCACCAGCCCCCCGGCGCGGCCCCGAGGTCGATAACGCGGGTGACATGCTGGAGCAGGTTGAAGCGATCGTCGAGCTCGGCGAGCTTGAATGCCGCCCGGCTGCGGAAGCCCGCTGCCTTCGCCGCCTTGACATAGGGGTCGTTGAGCTGGCGTTCGAGCCAGCGGTTCGACGAGTTCTTGCGCTTCTTCGCGGTGAGCACGCGGACCTTGCCGCCTTGGCTACGGCCGGCGCCGCCGCCCGATTTCACGCCGCCGGTCATCGCCCGTCGCGGCTGATCAAGGTGCGCAGGATGCCTTCGCGGATCCCGCGATCGGCAACGCGCAGCGTCTCGCTCGACCACGCGTCCATGATCGCCTCGAGGATCGCGCAACCCGCGACGACGAGGTCGGCGCGGTCGCTGCCGATGCCGGGAACCGCCGCGCGCTCGACCGGCGAACGCGCCGCCAGCATCGCCGAGATCTCGCGCATCGACCCCGACGTCACGGTACAGCCATCGACCTTGCGCCGGTCGTAGCTCGTCTGGCCGATGGCGATGCTCGCGAGCGTCGTGATCGTCCCCGAGGTCCCGAGCAGCTGGAGTTTGCCCGGGGCTACCGCCGTGACCCGGTGGCGAAAGCCCGACAAATGCTCGACCACGCGCGCCTTGAGACGGCTGTAGCTCGCCGCCCGCTCGTCCGCGGGAAGGTCGAGCGGCTCGGTCTCGGCAAGGCTGACGACGCCCCACGGCACACTTGTCCATGCGAGGATGTTGGCAGTCCCCGGCTCGACGAGGATCAACTCGGTCGATCCGCCACCGATGTCGAACACCAGCGCCGGCGGCCCGTCCGGATCGATCAGCGCGGCACAGCCGAGGACTGCGAGCCGCGCCTCTTCGGCCGGTGAAATGACGTCGAGGGCGATGCCGGTAACCTCGAACACCCGGGCGACGAACTCGGCGCCGTTGCTGGCGCGGCGACAGGCTTCGGTGGCGACGTTGCGGGTCAGCGTCACGCCACGCTGCGCGAGCTTGTCGGCGCAGATCCCGAGCGCCAAGACCGCGCGGTCCATCGCCGCGTCCGACAGCCGCCCCGACTGCATCAACCCTTCGCCGAGCCGGACGACGCGCGAAAAGGCGTCGACGATCGCGATCGCCTCGGGGGCGCCGCCGGACCGCGCGATCAGCAGACGGCAATTGTTGGTGCCGAGATCAAGTGCGCCGTACGTCCGACGATAGCCACGGTCCGTAGATCGGACTCGCCAGGCAAGCGTGCTCGGATCGGCGGAGGGCGACATATCCACGGCTGAAACCTTCGCGGCAGCGGAAACCGAGCGTCCCGCACCGAACTTGGCACCAGCCTAGCACAGCGACTGCGCGTTGACACCCCGGCGGGCGATGCCTAACACGCGCCACGGCATTGCCCTGTCGTCTAAAGGTAAGACCACAGACTCTGACTCTGTTAATCGAGGTTCGAATCCTCGCGGGGCATCCGCCAATTCAGCCGATCCCGGGCAACGCCACTCCCGCCGCCGTCGCCAGCGCGCACGCGGTGCCCGCCGCGGCGAAGATCGCAGCCCCGCCGACGATCGCCCATGACCGCGCGACGAGGGCGATCGACAGCAGGACAATCGCCAGCTGCAGCGCGGTCTCGCCGAGCTCATAGCCTTCACCCGCCCGCGCCGCCTGTTCGCCCGCCGCGCGCTGTGCCTTGCCGGTCGCTTCGAGTTGACCGATGCCGTGGCCCGACGCCTCTGCCGCGCGCAGCCGCCGGGCTTCAGCGAGCAGATCGGCGCGGTCAGCATCGGCGACCCCTGCCCCACGCGCTGCGGTCTTGGCCACCGTCTCCCGGATGATTTTTGCCTGCATGTAGTTGAAAGTGTCCGATGCCTCGATGCCGCGGAGCAGGCTCTCGCGCGCCGCGCCGGCCGCCGCCATGTGGACGATGGCCAGCGTCACCGCGAGGATGCCGACGAACACCGATACCCGGTCGCGAAAGCGGCGCTCGCGCTTCCGCTCGACGTCCTCGACGCCCGAGCGCTCAGTCTCGGCGCGCTCGATCGCCTCGTCGATCAGTTCCTTGGCGTCGGCGGCTTCGACCATGTTTGGGCTCCTGTATCGGGATACCGCGTCATATCCGATCTCATTGCGACTGGCAGCCTTTTGCGCTTCGCCGCCAAGGTGATAGCGTCAAGCCATGACCGACCCGACCCCACTGCCCGGTGCAGCCTCCGATTGGACGATCGACCAGCGGTGGCACGACTACACCCCGGCGGATCACGCGCTATGGGACCGGCTGTACGCGCGCCAGACGACGCAGCTTGCCGATCGCGCGCATCCGGCGTTCCTCAAGGGCCTTGCGACGCTCGACCTGTCGAAGCCGGGTATCCCCGACTTCGACGAGCTTAGCGAGCGCCTCGACGCCGCGACCGGCTGGCGCGTGGTCGCGGTGCCGGGTCTCGTTCCCGACGCGGTATTCTACGAACATCTGGCGAACCGCCGCTTCGTCGCCGGCAACTTCATCCGCCCGGCGAGCCAGATCGACTATCTCGAAGCCCCTGATGTCTTTCACGACGTCTTCGGCCATGTGCCGCTGCTGAGCGATCCGGTCTTCGCCGATTACATGCAGGCGTACGGCCAGGGCGGGCTGCGCAGCCTTCAGTTCGACGCCTTGACCCGGCTATCGCGGCTGTACTGGTACACCGTCGAATTCGGGCTGATCCGCCACGACGGCGATCTCAGGCTCTACGGTGCCGGGATCGTGTCGAGCCACGGCGAGAGCATCTTCGCGCTCGACGACCCGTCGCCGCACCGGATCGGCTTCGACCTCGCCCGGGTCATGCGGACGCCGTACAAGGTCGACGACTATCAGGCGCTCTACGTCGTCATCGACAGCTTCGAGCAGTTGCTGCGAACGACGATCGATACCGACTTCGCGCCGCTGTACGCGGCGCTCGGGGTGAAGCCCGACCTCGCCATCGCCGACCTGCAGCCGGGAGATACGGTCGTCACGCGAGGCACGCAGACCCACGGCAAAACGGTCGTTGCAACGCCGGTCTAGCGCCCGTATACGGGCCGCCTTCCGTCGTGTGGGGCAGTAGCTCAGATGGGAGAGCGCAGCAATCGCACTGCTGAGGTCAGGGGTTCGATCCCCCTCTGCTCCACCAACGTCGCTGGGCAACCATGCTGCCCGCGGCGCGTAAGGTCGAGGTGAACAAACTTCGCTCCGTTGCCGGCGTCGCCGGCCTGTCGTTCGGGACCGCGCTTGTCGTACTCGACGGCGGCATTGCCAATGTCGCGCTGCCAACAATCGCTCGCGACCTTGGCACCGATGCCTCGGCGGCGGTGCTGATCGTCACGGTCTATCAGCTCGTCCTCGTCATGGTGCTGCTGCCGCTGTCGGCGGTCGGTGAACGGATCGGCCTGCGGCGGCTATACCAGGGCGGGCAGGTGCTGTTCGCGCTCGCGAGCATGCTCGCTTTCTTCGCCCATACTTTGCCCTTCCTGCTGATTGTCCGCATGCTCCAGGCGCTCGGCGCGGGAGCGGCGCTGAGCGTCACCTCGGCGATGCTGCGAAGTCTGTACGCGCCCGAACATCTCGGCCGCGGGCTCGGCCTCAACAGCATCGTCGTATCAGCGTCGGCGGCGCTCGCCCCGACCGCCGGCGGGCTGATCCTCGGCGTCGCGCATTGGCCGTGGCTGTTCATGGCGGCCGCCCCGCTGGCGCTGGTGTCGCTCGCGCTAGGCCGCTTTCTGCCCAACCCGCCGCCGCGGGTCGAGCCGTTCGACTTCACCGGCGCGCTGCTATCGGCGGCGACCTTCGGGCTGATCATCGGTGGGCTCGAAAGCGCCGTCCATGGCAGCTCGCCCGTCGTATCGGGAGCGATTACGGCGATCGGGGTGATCTTCGCCGTCGTCCTCGTCCGCAATCAGCGGCGGCAGCCGTGGCCGGTATTTCCGGTCGACCTGCTCGCACGCCCGGTGGTCGCGCTCTCGGCGCTCGGCGGCTTCGTTGTTTTCGTCGCGTCGATGACGCTGCTTGTCTCGCTCCCCTTCCGGCTCGAGCACAGCTTCGGCTTTACCCCGCAGCAGGTTGGCACGATGATCGCACCATGGCCGCTGACGACGCTGGTCGTCGCCCCCCTCGCTGGCACGTTGTCGGATCGCTACCCTGCCGGGCTGCTTGGCGGTATCGGTATGGCGCTCGCGATCACCGGGCTGATCGCGGTAGCGATGCTGCCGGTCCACCCCGTCTACATCGACATCGCGTGGCGGCTATCGCTGTGCGGCGCTGGCTTTGGCCTGTTCATGTCGCCCAATGCGCGGTTGATCGTCGGATCGTCGCCGCGAGCGCGGGCGGCGTCGGCGGGCGGGTTGGTGTCGACGCTCCGGCTTTGTGGGCAGACGACCGGCGCGACTCTGGTGGCAGCCTTGCTCGCCCTCGGGCTTGGCGGCGGCGCGACGCCGGCCTACGTCGCCGCAGCGCTCGCGATGTTGGCGGGACTGTGCAGCGTCGCCCGGCTCAATCCGGCCGTTCGCCTCCCCGACAAGGGCGAAGCTGTAAGTGTCCAGCCGGCACCCACGCTGAACTAGCTGGATCGCGTCGCCCCGAACCGGTATCGAGATCCCGTCAACGGGAGGTGCGCGATGCGGTACGAGATCAGCGGCACGACGATGCAGACGGTGTCGATCGACCTGACACCGGGCGAGCACCTGTATAGCCAGACCGCGACGATGGCATGGATGTCCGACGGCATCCGCATGGACACCCTCACCGGCGGCGGGCTGTTCGCGGGGATCAAGCGCGCAATCGGCGGCGGCGGGCTGTTTATCACCGAGTTTATCGCCGACGACGCCGGGCACGTCGCCTTCGCCCCGCGCTTCCCCGGGCAGATCGTGCCGGTCAAGCTTAACCCCGGCCAGTCGCTGATCTGCCGCAAGGAGACGTTCCTGTGCGCCGAGATGTCCGTGACGCTCGACATCGCCTTCCAGCAGCGGCTCGGCGCGGGCTTCTTCGCCGGCGAGGGCTTCGTCATGCAGCGGGTCACCGGCCCCGGCACGGTGTTCCTCGACCTGTCGGGCGAGGTCGTCGAAAAGACGCTGCTGCCCGGCGAGCGCCTTCACGTCCACGCCGGTCACATCGGCATGCAGGAGCCGACGATCGACATCGATATCAAGATGATGCGCGGCTTCAGGAACATCCTGTTCGGCGGCGAAGGGCTATTTCTTGCGACGCTGACCGGTCCGGGCAAGATCTGGCTCCAGTCGATGCCGATCATCAACCTTGCCGAGGAGATCGCGCGCTATCTGCCGTCAGGCGAGGGCGGCGGGAGGAGCAGCAGCGGCGGCGCAGGCACTATGCTCGGCGTCGGTGCAGTCGGCGGGCTGCTCGGCAGCATCCTCGGCGGCGATTGATTGATCCGATCGGGCCGCAAGCACGCAAATCCTACAAAGGCGATGGTCAGGGCGATGCCCGTGAGCCTATTTCTCTTATTCGCCGCCCGGCGCGGGCGGGACCCGGTTCGTCGCGCGGCATGGGCCGCCGCGAGCCGTCTGCCGACAATGAGAACGAGCGGTGCCGGGCCGCGGGGCCGGCGAGTCGAGCGAGGCTAACCGATCGTGCGGGGTGTAGGACAGCTGAAAACAGCCGCTGCAAGTCCCCTCCGCAGCCACGGTGATCGATCTGAACCTGTAAATTCCATCAGGCGGACGTAGAACCCACCGCGGTTGCCGATCGCAACCCATGCCCGGGGTTCACCGCGATCGCTTCACTACGGCAGTTGGTCGGGGAGACAGGATTCGAACCTGCGACCCTCTGGTCCCAAACCAGATGCGCTACCAGGCTGCGCCACTCCCCGTCCTAACGGGGGATAGCACAACGCGACCGGCATGCAATGGCGACAATGGTACGATGGTTGATAAGAGTGCGATCATGACATCAGCAGTGCTGTTCATCATAAAATCCAATCGGGTGTTACAATTTGAAGTGGACTTCGCCGTAAACACTGAATAAGCGAAAACGTCGCTGGCATATGCATCGGGCTAAGTGGCCCGCGCGAAGATTTTTTGGCTTGAGGGTTTGATATGGACAGCACCGTCGGCAATACCGAACTTCTTTCGCTGACCGCGGATATCGTGAGCTCGCACGTCTCGAACAATTCGGTTGCGGTTTCCGACTTG
>CAXTPH010000082.1:0-10077 GCA_964245955.1 uncultured Sphingomonadaceae bacterium
AGGGCGTGCTCAGCGCCCACGCGACCTCACTCCCCGGCGTCGTGATCGAGTACGGTCAGGAGTTCGCTGGCTTCACGCAGGATGCGGACGGCGTCGCCGTACGCCTGATGGACCACGCCGCCGGAGCCGAGCGGACCGTCACGGTTGATTATCTCGTCGGAGCCGACGGCGCCCGCAGCCTTGTCCGCGACGCCATCGGCGCGAAGATGGAGGGGCGTTACGGCCTGTCGCGCAACTATAACACGATCTTCAGCGCGCCGGGGCTGGCCGAGGCGCACGGCCACGGCAAGGGGATCATGTACTGGCAGCTCAACAGCGACGCCCCGAGCCTGCTCGGGCCGATGGACGCGCCCGACCTGTGGTACTTCATGCCCACCGGCGTGCCCGACGGGGTGACCTATTCCGACGAAAAGGTGCTCGCGCTGATCCGCCAGTCGACCGGGATCGACCTGCCCTATGAAATATTGTCGTCCGACGTCTGGGTCGCCAGCCGGTTGCTCGCCGACCGCTATAGCGACGGTCGTGTGTTCCTGATCGGCGACGCGTGCCACCTCCACCCGCCGTTCGGCGGATTCGGCATGAACATGGGGGTCGCCGACGGTGTCGACCTCGGCTGGAAGCTCGCCGCCGTCATCAAAGGCTGGGGTGGCAACGCGCTGCTCGCCAGCTACGAGGGCGAGCGCCGCTTCGTCCACGACTATGTCATGGACGAAGCCGAGGCGAACCATGCGCTGATCCCCTCGACGCTGCTCCGGCCGGGCCTCGCCGACGACACGTCCGACGGCGCGGCGGCGCGGGCCGAGGCGGGCGCATACATTGCGAAACATAAGGCCGCCGAGTTCTACGCGCTGGGCGTCATCCTCGGCTATTGCTATGCGACGTCGCCCATCGTGATCGACGACGGCACGATGGCCGACTGGACCCGGTCGCGCGACTATGTCCCCCAGGCGATCCCCGGCTGCCTCGCGCCGCACGCGTGGCTCGCCGACGGGCGGTCGCTGTACGACACGTTCGGACCGGGCTTTACCCTGCTCGCGTTCGGCGACGCCGACCCGGCCGCTGCCGTCGGCGAAGCGCGCGCCGCGGGCGTCCCGCTGATCGTCGTCACCCTACCCGCCGAACTCGAGGAGCTGTACGGCGCGCCACTGACCCTCGTCCGGCCGGACCAGCACATCGCGTGGCGTGGCTCGACGTGGCAAACCGGCATCTTCGAGCGGGTCACCGGACACGATCTGGCGGCGCACGACGCCTCGCCGCGGCAGGCGGTATCAGCGCATTGAATAGGCCGCCGCCGCGCGGCGAACGAGATCGTAGAGGTACTCCGCCATTGGCGTGAGCGGGACGTCGAGCCTGCGGGCGATGCAGATCGCGGGGGCGGGCATGTCGGTGATCCCGGTGAAGGCGACGACCCGGTCGGCGGTCGCCGGAAAGTCGAGCCACTGGTGCGGCAGGATCGTCAGCAGGTCCGAATCGGCGATCGCGAGCAATACGATCAGCGCCGATCGCGCGTGGACGATGACCTTCGGTGACGGCAGGCCGCTGCGCGCAAAGACCGCGTCGAGATCGATGTCGCTCGATGTCATCGCCACTTCACTATGGCGCGTCGACAGGACCGGGCTGACCCAGCGCGCGTCGGTCAGTTCGGCGAGTGAGGTCGCGCCGGCAAGGGGGTGCTCGCGGCGCCCGACAACCCAGCGGCGGTTCTCGAACAATTTGTCGATCGCGACCTTCGACGCCGACGCGGTCGGATCGAGCGGACCGACATAGAAGTCGATGCTGCCATCGAGAATGTCGGATTCGGCGGCGTGGAAGAAACTCTCGGAAATCTTAAGCAATGCGTCAGGGTAGCGGCGGCGAAAGGGCGGGACGATCCGCGGTAGCAGCGCGATGCTCGAGGCGGTCGACAGCGCGATCGAGACCTGGCCGGTACCGTGCCCCTTGAGCTGGTCGATCTCCTCGCGCGCCCGGCGCAATTCGGAATCGATCGTCGCCGCGCGCCGGACGAAGACCTCGCCCATCGCCGTCAGCCGGACGCCCTTCGCATGGCGCTCGAACAGCGGCACGCCAAGTTCGTGCTCAATCTCGCGGATGCTGCGGGTGATCGCGGGCTGGGCGACGCCGAGATGGCGGCCGGCGGCGCGCAGGCTGCCGTGCTCCGACACCGCGAGAATGTCGCGTAGATGACTGAGCTTCATGGCGTCCCCGATATCACCGCGTTATCAGTAGCCACGGTTCCGCGTCTTTTCCAGTGTCGGCCCCATCGCTAGCGTGCGCCAGTTCGCCCGGGACCAACCGGCGGCGACGACGGGGAGCGCGCGTGACTGGCTGGACGACTGTCGATCGGCGCAGCGTCCTCCGGCTTGCGGGGGCAGCGACTGCGCTGTGCGGCTGTCCCGCGCTGGCGGCCTCGTCCTCTGGGCTGATCGACGTCCACCACCACATCCTCCCGCCCGGCGCGCCGCCGTCGATGATGAAGCTGCTCGCCGGCTGGACCCCGGCGCGGGCGGTCGCTGATATGGATCGCTGCGGCGTGGCGACCGGCATCGCCTATCCCGGTCCGATCCTGTCGGGGGACGAGGCGGCGCGCGCCACGCGGGCGCGGGTATGGAACGACTATGGCGCGCAAATTGGACGCGATTTCCCGCGCCGCTTCGGCCTGTTCGCGTCGCTGCCCTTTCCCGCCGTCGCGCCGACGCTCGCCGAGATCGACCATGCGCTCGATCAACTCGGCGCCGACGGCTTCGGCATCTCGAGCAGCTACGGCGATGCGTGGCTTGGCGACACCGCTTTCTGGCCGATCTACGAGAAGCTGAACGACCGGGCGGCGGTCGTCTTCGTCCATCCCAATGAGGCGAGCTGCTGCGCCGCCGCCACCATGACGTACAACAAGCCAATCATGGACGGGTCTTGGATCGAGTGGCCGATGAACACGGCGCGGACGATCATGAGCCTGATGGTCTCGGGCACGCTGCGCAAGTTCCCGCGCATCCGCTGGATCTTCGCGCACGGCGGCGGGGTGATGCCGCTGCTGATCGAACGGATCAAGGGGCTGCGCGCGTGGCCCGCGGTCGGCGACGCGGGCCTGGCGTCGGTCTTTCCCGACGGCATCGCCGCCGAGTTCCAGCGCCTCTACTTCGAGTGCGCCCAGGCCTATGCCCACCCCAACCTCGACGCGATCCGCACCTTCGTTCCCGACAGCCACCTGTTGTTCGGCAGCGACTATCCGGTGTTCCCCCTCGACCATGCCACGACCGATTTCGCCAACCTCGGCATGAGCCGCACGACGCGCGCGGCGATCGGCCGGGCGAGTGCCGCGACCTTGCTACCAAGATGGGCATGACAATGATGACAGCGACAGCGACTGCGCCCACCCCTGCCGCCTCGCCGCCGGCTTTCGTCCTGAACGCGTGGTACGTCATCGAATGGTCGCGCGACCTGACTGAGCGCCCGATCGCCAAGACCGTCTGCGGCGAGGCGATCGTCGTGTTCCGCACCGCGTCGGGCGAGGTCGCGGCGCTCGCCGACCATTGCCCGCACCGACACCTGCCGCTGTCGCTCGGCACCGTCGTCGGTGAAGCGATCCAGTGCGCTTATCACGGCATGCGCTTCGATGGCGGCGGCCGCTGCGTCGGCATCCCGAGCCAGTCGCTGATCCCGCCGGCGGCGCGGGTCAGGGCGTTCCCGGCAGTCGAGCGCTATGGCTGGGTGTGGGTGTGGCTCGGCGACGGCGTCGCGAACCCGGCAGACATCCCCGATTTCGGCCAGCTCAGCGATCCTGCGTTCGCCGCGGTCGGTCGGACCAATTACGTCCGCTGCGCCTATCAGCTGCTGACCGACAATCTCCTCGACCTGAGCCACGTTGGCTTCGTCCACACGACGACGATCGGCACCCCCGAGTTCGGCGAGAAGGGCAAGCTGACGTCGCGGCGCACCTCGACCGGCGTCGTTGTCACCCGCTTGGTTCCCGACGTGCCGCCGCCGCCGACCTATATCCGGACCGGCAAGCTGCCCGCCGGCAAGAACATAGATCGCTGGCAGCACATCGAGTTCGTCGCGCCGTCGTTCGTCAAAATCCACGTCGGCGGCGCCGAGGCAGGGACTGGAGCCCTAGAGGGGAACTACGAGCACGGCCTCAATATCTGGGTGCTCAACGCGATGACGCCCGAGACGGCGACGACGACGCATTATTTCTGGGCCTCGGTGCGCGCTCACGCGCTGGGCGATCCCGTCGCCGACGCGCTGTTCCTCAACCAGGTCGGCGAGGCGTTCGAGGAGGACAAGGCGGTGCTCGAAGCACAGCAGCGCGCGCTGGATGTCCACGGCGATAGCTGGTCGCTGGCGCTTCGCGCCGACACCGGCAGCATCGAGGCGCGGCGCGTGCTGGCGGCGCAGCTGGCGCGGGAAGCGCCCGCGGCCTGACCCCGGCGCCGGGGTCAGGCCTGGTCCCGGTTGGTCAGGGTCGCGAAGGCCAGGATCGTCGCGGCAATGATCGCCGGCAGCGCCAGCGCCCACGACACCTCGGACCGGACGAAGCCGTGCGCGAGCAGGACGCCGCCGAGCGCCGGTCCCAGCGCGCTGCCGAAGCGGCCGAAGCCGATAACGAAGCCCGTGCCCGACGCGCGCGCCGCCGCCGGGAAGCTGCGCGAGACGACGGCGTAGAGGTTGGTCATCCCGCCGATCGTCGCGACCCCCGCGACCCCGGCCATCGCCTGCAGCGCGAACAAAGTCGGGGGCACGGCCCCGAACAGGACAATGCCGGCGGCGGTCAGCAGCAGGGCGAAGACGACAACCCGCTTCAGCCCGACACGGGGAACGAGCAAGCCGAGCAGCAGCCCGCCGACAATACCGCTAAGGTTCAGGATGACCGAAGCCCCCGCTGCCTGCGCCGGCGAGAAGCCGGCACCGACGACAAGCGAGGGCACCCAGCTTTGGATGTAGAAAACCGACATGACGTACAGGAAGTAAATCAGCGTGATGCGCAGCGTCGTCAGCCGCGCCGCTGGCGTGAGCAGGGCCGCGAACGACCGCGTCTTGGGCGCGACGTGCGCCGGTAATTCGGCGAGGCGGGCTGACCGCAGCGCTTCAGGAAAGCGTTGACCCGGTCGAGCGTGCTCGCGCGGGGGCGGGCAAGCAGCCCGGTCAGCGGCTCGGGCAGGAAGAGCGCGACGACTGCGAGCATCGCGACGGCGAGGACGGTCGCGACGACGAAGATCGCCCGCCAGCCGTAATGCGGCAATAGCGCCGCCGCGATCACGCCGCCGATAACACCCCCCGACGGAAAGCCGAGGTTCATCAGCGTCACCGAGATATCGCGCCGTCGGTTGTTGGCGTATTCTGCGGCGAGCGGATTGATCACCGAAACCATCGCGCCGATCCCGAGCCCGGTCAGGACCCGCGATGCGCCGATCGCGCCGAGGCCTGGAGCCAGCGCAGTCCACACCGTGCCCCCGATCATTAGGATCAGCGACCCGATCACGACGCTGCGACGCCCGTACAGGTCGGCAAGCGGCGACAGGAAGAGCGAGCCGAGCGCCATGCCGATCAGCCCCGCGGCGAAGACGAAGCCGAGCGCATCCTTGGCGATGTGGAACTCACGCGCGATCGTCGGCGCCGCGAAGGTGATCGAGAACACGTCGAAACCGTCGAGCGCGCATAGCATGGCGCAGACCGCGAGCGCGCGCTGCTGGAAACCGGTCATCGGCGCGGCGAGCAGTCGCGCGCGGAAATCGTCGGCGGGCGCGAAGGTCGGGACCGCGTTCATATGGCCAGACCCAGTGATGCGCGCGACGCTCTTTCTTCGGCCTGCATCGCGCGAAACGCGGGTAGGGCGTCTGGGAGACGCGCGGCCAGCGTCTCGAGCAACGGGAACGGCGACGTGTCGAACTTCGCGTTGCGCGCGACCGAGAAGGCCCAGTTGAGATAGACGTCGACGATCGAGACCGTGCCCAGCCACCATCCCCGCCCGGCGAGGCGCCGCTCGGCATAGCCGAACGACTTGCCCGCAAGATAGCGCGACTGCTCGCGAACACCGTCGCCGTCTCCGGTCGTCAGCCGCGCGGGATTGGCGAGGCCGCGCACGATCGGGTGGAGGGTGCCGCCGCAAAACGATAGCCCGCCGACCGCTTCGGCCAGTGCCCTGGGCGACCGGTCGGGAGGGAACAGCCCAGCTTCGGGGGCCAATGCGGAGATATACGTCAGGATCGCCGCATTCTCGCTCAACCCGACGTCGTCGACCATCAGGAGCGGCACCTTGCCGAGCGGCGACTTCGCCAAATAGTCGGGGGCCGATTGCGCGCCCTTGGTGATATCGACGAGCTCGAGCCGATACGCCAGACCTGACATCTCGAGCGCGCACACCGCGACCTGCGAGCAGGCACCGGGAAAATGGTGGAGGACGAGATCGGGCATGGCGGCTCCTAATACGACACTTTGCCGGTGATGCCGAAGGTCCGCGGCGGCTGCCCGTAGGACACCGGGTAGGCCGGTGCCTGGCTGCTGGCGTTGTTCAATATGTGCTCGTCGGCGAGGTTGCGGCCCCAGACCGTGACGGTATAGCGGTCTGACTTCGACCGCCACGCGATCGAGGCGTTGACCAGCGTGTACGGGGCCTGGCGCAGGAAGTTGTCGGCCTCGAAGTAATAGTCGCCGTTGTAATTTGCGGTCAGGTTGGCGTGGAGCGTGCCCCATGTGACCGGTTGCACATAGTCGGCGGCGAGGGTTCCGGTGAACTCCTGCGCGAGCGGCACACGCCGGCCCGATGCGTCGACCGCGATCAGTGTTGCGCCGCCGGTCGGCTTCGGCACGCTACCGACCGCCGCGTCGTAGCGGGTGAAATTGGCGTGCATCGCCTCCAGCCCGCCCGACACAGTCAGTTGATCGGTGAACTTGGCGGTGAAGTCGACGTCGACGCCGTAGATCCGCGCCTTCGCCCCGTTGACGATGGTCTGCGCGAGATTGACGAACTGGATGACCTGCAAATTATTGTAATCATAGTAAAAGCCGCCGGCGTTCAGCCGCAGCCGGCGGTCGAACAATTGCGTCTTGAAGCCCGCCTCATAGGCATCGAGCTGCTCGGGCAGGTAGGCCGGATTGGCGAGGTTGAGGATGTTGAATCCGCCCGACTTGATGCCGCGGTTGTACGAAACATAGCCCAGGACGTCGGGGGTGAACTGGTGGTCGAGTGCGACGCGCCACGTCGGCTTCTCGATCGTCAGCACGGCGGGCGCGGTCGGGATGGTGATGACCGTGCCGTTGTACCTCGTCAGCACGGTCGAGCCGGCAAGCGAGCGGCGCTCGTACGTGAAGCGGCCGCCGAGCGTGAGGTGGGTGGCGTCGAAGATTTCATACGCGGCCTGAGCGTAAGGCGCGACCGACTCGGTTCGCTCCGAACCGAACGTCTGCGACACGGCGTTCGCCGCCGGCGGGCCGACGACCGCGCCGTAGAAAACGGGGTAGAAGTTGCGCGTGATCGGAACGTTTGAATTGCGGTTGAAGTAATAAAACACGCCCGCCGTGTACGTCAGCGGCCCCGAGCCCTTCGAGATGAGCTGGACCTCCTGCGTGAAGTCGTGGCTCGGGCCGGCATCGCTGCCGACGCCGACGGTGAACACCGGTTTCCCCGCGGGCACATCCTCGAAGAGATAGTTGGTCCGGTTTTCGCGATACGAAGTGATGGACACGAACTTCGCGAAGCCGAAATCGTGGTCGACCTCAAGGCTGGCTCCGCCGCCATGGAAGGCGACGAACGGATCGATCGCCGAATAGGTGTCGTACACGCTCGGCAGCGGCCCCGGCAGCGGCACGATGAAGCTTGTTCCCGGATACGGGATGAAGCTGTAGGTCCGCTCCTTGCGGTCCATGTAATCGCCGATCAGCGTGATGTCGGTCTTGCTGTCGAGGTCGTAGACCAGCTTGCCGCGAACCGAGATCGACCGCTTGAGCTGGAAGGTGTCGTTGCCCGTCGTCAGGTTGGTGCCATAGCCATTGCCCTGCGTCGCGAAGTCGGCCGACAGGCTGCCGGCGAGCCCGCTCGCCAGGCCGCCCGAGACGAACGCGCCGCCGCGGAAAGTCGCGTAATTATCGATGCCCGCCGTGCCGATAAAACGGAAATCCTGCGTCGGCTTGCGCGTCGTGATCTGGATGACCCCGCCCGTCGCGTTGCGGCCGAACAGCGTTCCCTGCGGCCCCTTGAGGACGGCGACCTGCTCGACGTCGGGCAGTTCGCGAGCGCCTTCGCGCTGTTGCGGCAGGTAAACGCCGTCGATGTACAGCGCGACGGGATTTTCGACGACGTTGGACGAGGTACTGACGCCGCGGATCGACGGGTTGTACGATCCTGCGGTCGTTCGCGTGTTGAGACCGGGGACGACCGTGCCGAGCGTTGTCAAACTGGTGACACCCGCCGTCGTCAGCTGCGCGCCGCTGACCGCGGTGATGACGATCGGGACTTTCTGGAGGTTTTCGGCACGTTTCTGGGCGGTGACGATGATCTCGCCGATCTCGGGCGAAGCGACGTCGCCCGATGCCGCACCGCTGGCGACGGCCGGCGGTGGCGCCGGCTGCGCCTGCGCCACGTTGGCGACCAACGCGATCGCCATCGTCGTGCCCAGCGTGCGGATTGCCTGCATTGTCCGGTCTCCCCCCGATCGCCGTGCCGGGCTTCGGGCCCGAACTTGCTTGTCGGCGAAAGGACTAGGCAGACATGGGTGCCCCGGATCGATGGCAAATGACGGTGGACGATAGTCTTCCGGTATCGGTCGCGGGCGGGGTCGAGCGCGGCTCGGCAAGGCACGCGAGGCTGGCGCGGGCTGCCACGAACCCCGGTCCCGCGGCTTCGGCCATCGCCGCCTCGGCACCCAGGATCCCACGCCTGACAGCGTCGAGCAGGGCAAGGCCGTGGGGGGTGAAGACGATCGTTCGCGCGCGACCGTCGATCGGATCGGGGGTGCGCTCGACGTATCCGAGCCGGGCAGCGCGGTCGACCAGCTCGGCCATCGCCGGTTTCGTCATACGCGCGCGCGCCGCGAGCGTCGTCAAGCGCGTGCCCGAAAGATCGAGATGGCGCAGCATGCCGAGGATCGCCGGACTGGCATCGAAGCCTTCGCCCGCGACGGCGGCGGCGACCTCGGCGACGAACCGCTGCCCGGCGAGGCCGGTAGCACGCCCGACGCTGGCCGCCGCCCACGCGGCGTCGGCCCCGGCGGGAATCCGCTGGCGGACCGCACCCGGCGCGACGACGTAGCATCCTAGCATCGTCCTAAGCGCCGCCGTCGCGGTCGCGCCGAGTTTATTCACTGCGTCGCGCTCGGCGGCGGCAATGCCGGCCGACAGGGCGGCGCGCAACGCCTCTCCCGCGACCGTGACGACGACGATCCGCCCGCGCCGGTCGGCTGGGTCGTCGCGGCGCTCGACCAATTTCATCGCGACGGCGCGGTCGATCAGCTCGGCCATCGCCGCCTTGCCGAGATTGGCCCGCGCCGCCAGTTCGGTTGGGCGCGCGGCGTCGTCGAGGGCATGGAACAACGCCAGTTGGGATTCGGTGATGGTGAACCCGCGGTCACGCAGAAGCTTCAGCTTGATCTCGACGGCATGGGCATTGGCGGCGAACAGCAGCGCCCC
Source organism: uncultured Sphingomonadaceae bacterium (assembly GCA_964245955.1). Lineage (GTDB taxonomy): Bacteria > Pseudomonadota > Alphaproteobacteria > Sphingomonadales > Sphingomonadaceae > Polymorphobacter_B. The sequence goes on from CAXTPH010000082.1 coordinate 9,619, forward strand.
GACGTTGGTCGACCGCCACGCGGCGGTGGCGACGTCCATCTACGCGGCGATCGCGGCGACAACGGCGCGGTATTCGTCGACCGTCGGGGCATAGGGGCTGGTCCGGTTGAACGGGCTGGCGAGCATCGCCGCAAGCAGGGGTTCGGCGTTTGCGTCGTGGTAGCCCGCGGCGGCAAGCGTCGTCGGCAGGTCGAGGCTGCCGATCAGTTTGGCGACCGCGTCGGCGAGGTCGCCAACGCCGAGGACCGCGCCGATCCGCGCCGCCTTGGCCGGCAATTCGCGCGCCAGCAACCGGATCGTATGCGGGAGGGCGACGCCGATCAGCGTCCCATGATGTGCGTCGGCCGCATCGCAGGCGGTGGCGACCGCGTGCGCCGGTCCCAGCCCCTTGTGGATCGCCGCGCCGCCGGCGAATGCCGCCGCCATAAGCGACCCCCGCGCCGCGTCGCCGTCCGGCGT
>CAXTPH010000083.1:0-10047 GCA_964245955.1 uncultured Sphingomonadaceae bacterium
GAAACCGACGCGCTTGACCGGGCCGGCGGCGACCGACGACACGACCGGCATGTTGCTGACCGCCATCTGGCCGGACGGGACCGTCGCGGCGAGCGTGAAGGTCGCCTTGTACGCCGGCTCGTCCCACGACGGGATCAGCTGCCGGGCGTCCGAATTCTCGAACTGGGTATAGAGCGCACGCTGCTTGCCGGCGGCCGTCGCATAGTCGAGCGCGAACAGGCCGTTCGCCTGCGTGCCGATCTTGCCGGCATAGTCGATCGTCAGCGTGCGCCGCCCGACCGGCAGCTTCTGGGCAAAGGCGAAGGTCGCCGTCTGCGCCGCCGCGTCGACCGTCACCGTCGGCGCCGCCGCCACGCCCGACAGCGCCACCTTCGAAAAGGTCAGGTTGGCGGCGTTGAGCGTGATCGTCGTCGTCGGCACGAGAATGTCGACCGTGATCGCGACCTTGCCGGCAAAGCGCAGATTGGCGGCGTCGGGCACGATCGCGATGTCGTAATGCGACGGGCTGACCGTGCGCGGCAGTTGCGTCGTCGTCGGCGATGCGACGCCGGCCAGCGCGGCCGGCGCCGCGAAAGCCGCGAGCGCGACGGAAATGAGGTAGCGATGCATTGAAGTTCCAGTCGGGCCGCGACGGCCACGGAACGTGATGCCGTCATTGCATGGCCGCGTCCACCTGTCTTCTTCCGCCACCGGACCGAGCGGCGGTCGACGGCGGCTCACGCGGCGCGAAGCGATCGGGTACGGACCCGCGTGTTGGACTCAACCAGGCATCGGACCCCGCCCGTCATGGCTTCACGCCCGCCATTCTCGCCGCAAGCGCGGGGACCGCTCATCGCCCGCCACACCCCCGCGTATCGCGCGCTCAGCCTCGCGATGCTCGTCGCCGGGTTCGCGACCTTTGCGCTGCTGTACTGCACCCAGCCGCTCCTCCCGCGCTTCGCTGCCGAGTTCGGGCTGAGCGCCGCGGCGGCGAGCCTCGCGGTCAGCCTCGCGACCGGGCCGCTGGCGGTGGCGATCGTGCTCGCGGCGGTGGTCGCCGACCGGGTCGGGCATCGGCGGGTGATGGTCGCGTCGCTGGCGGCAGCGGCGGTGCTGACCGCGCTGACCGCGCTCGCGCCGACGTGGCCGCTGCTGCTGGCGATGCGGCTCGCGACCGGTATCGCGCTTGCCGGCATCCCGGCGGTGGCGATGGCGTATATCGCCGGCGAGGTCGACGCCGCCGCGATCGGCCCGGCGATGGGGCTGTACATCGCCGGATCGGCGATCGGCGGGATGGCCGGGCGGCTCGGGGTCGGGGTCGTCACCGAACATTTCGGCTGGCGCGCCGCGATCGCCGCGACCGGGGCGACCGGGATCGTCGCGGCGGTCGTCTTCGCCGCCGTGCTGCCGGCGACCCGCGGTTTCGTGCCCCGCCGCGCCCGCCGCGCCGACTGGGTCGCGGGGCTGCGCCGGATCTTCGCCGACGCCGCGCTGCCGTGGCTCTACGCCGCCGCCTTCGTCCTGATGGGGGTGTTCGTCACCGTCTACAACTACATCGGCTTTCGCCTGCGCGTGCCGCCGTACGACCTGAGCGACGGCGAAGTCGGCGCAGTGTTCCTGCTGTACATCGTCGGCTCGCTGAGCTCGGCGTGGGTCGGCGGGCTCGCCGGGCGGCGCGGGCGGCGGACGATCTTCTGGATGCCGATCGTCGCGCTGATCGCCGGGCTGGCGCTGACCGCGGCGACGCCGCTGCCGCTCGTCATCATCGGCATCGCCGTCGTCACCGCCGGTTTCTTCGGCGCGCATTCGGTCGCGTCGAGCTGGGTCGGGCGACGCGCACGCGGCGACCGCACGCAGGCGGCGGCGCTGTACCTGTTCTTTTATTACCTCGGGTCGAGCGTCCTCGGCTCGGCGGGCGGCGTCGCGTGGAGCCGCGACGGTTGGACGGGAGTCGTGGCGTTCTGCGGGCTGCTCGGGGTCGCCGCGCTCGGCATCGCGCTCCGGCTCGTCCGGGTGCCGCCGCTGGCCGAAATCGCCGCCGGCGAGCCGAGTCGCGCCCCCGCGGCGTGAGCGCGAGGTGGTCTCGGCCGTGCGCGATGTGGTCCGCGTTGTGCGCGGAGTGGTGCGGGGCGGCGTGCGGGCCTAGCCGAGGCGCAAACGAACCGAATTGGCGTGTGCCGGCAGGCCCTCGGCGGTCGCCAGCGTCACCGCCGCCGGCCCGATCGCGGCGAGCCCGGCGGCATCGCAGCCGAGAAAGGTCGTCCGTTTCATGAAGTCGGTGACGCCCAAGCCACTGGAAAACCTCGCCCTCCGCCCGGTCGGCAGGACGTGGTTGGGACCCGCGACGTAATCGCCGACCGCCTCGGGCGTGTGCCGCCCGAGGAACACCGAGCCGGCATGACTAACCCGTTGAAAAAGCGGCTCGGGATTATCGAGCATGATCTGCAGATGCTCGGCGGCGAGGGCGTCGATCAGCGGAATCGCGACCTCGAAATCGGGGACGACGATGATCGTGCCGTACGCCTCCCAGCTCTTCCGTGCGGTCGATTGTGTCTTCAGATCAAGCAGTTGCCGCTCGACCGCCGCCGCCACCGCATCGGCGAAGACCGCCGAATCGGTGATCAGGATCGATTGCGCCACGGCATCGTGCTCGGCCTGCGCCAGCAGGTCGGCGGCGACCCATTCGGGGTTCGACCGGTCGTCGGACACCACCACCACCTCGGACGGCCCGGCAACCATGTCGATCCCGACGACGCCGAATACCTGCCGCTTCGCCTCGGCCACCCAGGCGTTGCCGGGACCGACGATCTTGTCGACTTTGGCAATGATTTCAGTGCCATAGGCGAGTGCTGCGATCGCCTGCGCACCGCCGATGCGGAACACTTGATCGACCCCGGCGAGTTCGGCGGCGGCAAGAACGAGCGGATTGAGCCTCCCCCCCGGCGTCGGTGTCACCATCACCACCCGCGCGACGCCGGCAACCTTGGCGGGAATCGCGTTCATCAGCACCGACGACGGATAGCTCGCGAGCCCGCCGGGGACGTACAGCCCCGCCGCCGCGACCGCCGACCAGCGGTAACCCAATCGGATCCCTGCCGAATCGGTCATGTCGAGGTCGATTGGGCGCTGCGCGGCGTGGAAGGCGCGGATGCGCTCGGCCGCGAGTTCGAGCGCCGTGAGCACATCGGGGGCGATGCTCGAGCGGGCGGCTGCGATCTCAGCCCGGGTCACCTCGACGCCGGTTGCGGCAAGGTCGATGTGGTCGAACTTCGCCGTCAGTTCGGTGACGGCGGCATCGCCGCGTGCCCGGACATCGGCGATGATCGCGGCGACGTCGCTCGCCACGCCGGCGTCGCTCTCGCGGCGGGCATCGACCAAAGCCTTGAATTGCTGCGCGAATTCGCTCGCGCGGGCGTCAAGCCGCAACGGCATGTGACCCCTCGCATGCCGCGCGGAAACGTTCGACCCACGGCACCACCTGCGCCGCGCGGGTCTTGAACGCAGCGCGGTTGACGATCAGCCGCGAGCTGACCTCGGCAACCGTCTCGACCTCGACCAGTCCGTTCTCGGCGAGCGTCCGCCCGGTCGAGACGAGGTCGACGATCCGGCTGCACAGCCCGAGCATCGGGGCCAACTCCATGGCGCCGTTGAGCTTCACGCACTCGGCCTGGACCCCGCGGCGGGCGAAATGGGCGCGGGTGACGTTCGGATATTTGGTGGCGACGCGGACGTGGCTCCACGTCCGCGGGTCGTCATCGCTCGCTTGCTCGGCGGGTTCGGCGACCGACAGTCGGCACCGGCCGATGCCGAGGTCGACGGGGGCGTAAATCTCTGAAAAGTCGAACTCCATCAGCACGTCGTTGCCGGCTATGCCGAGCTGCGCCGCGCCGAAGGCGACGAAAGTGGCGACGTCGAACGCGCGCACCCGGATCAGCGCGACACCAGCGATGTTGGTGGCGAACTTGAGCGCGCGACTGTCCTCGTCGCTGAATGCCGCCTCGGGGATGATCCCGGCGCGCGCGAGCACCGGCAGCGCCTCCTTGAGGATGCGCCCCTTGGGCAGCGCAATGATCAGTTCGTCGGCCATGCCGTGCCGTTACCGGCGACGCCGTTGCGCGTCCAGCGCACCGCTGTCACAGCGGTGACGATGAGCGAAGCCACGATCCGCGCCGCCTTTACTTTTCAAGCCGACTGGGCGCGCCGCATCGCCGCGCCCTTCACGGCTCGCCTCTGTGCCGCGCTCGGCGACGTCGTCGACCGGTCGACCTTGGTCGGCGTGCGGATACTCGATTGGCCGGGCGATGCGATCGCCGATGCGCTGGTCCTGCGCCTGCTCGGCGGGCTGCACGCGCTCGTTCGCGCCGGGGCGCTGCCGGGGCTTGCCGCCGCCTATTCGCCGGGCTGGGCCGGGAGCGATGCCGCGCTGCGCGACCTTCTCGCGGCCGCGCTAAGCGATGATCGCCTCCTGCCATGGCTCGATTCGCCGCCGCAGACGAACGAGGTCGGCCGATCGGCGGTCCTGATCGCCGGGCTGATGGTGGTGGCGGCAGGAACCGGGCTGCCACTGCGGCTGTTCGAGCTTGGCGCCAGCGGCGGCCTCAACTTGCGGCTCGACCGCTACGCGTACGATCTCGGCGGCGTGCGGTTTGGCCCCGCCGGAGCTCCCTTACTTCTCGCCCCCCAATGGACCGGCCCGCCGCCGCCCGCCGCTCGGCTTGAGATCGTCGCCCGCGCCGGGGTCGATATCGCGCCGATCGATGTCGTGCGCGATCGCGACCAGCTTCTCGCCTATGTCTGGCCCGATCAACCCGACCGCGCCGTGCGGCTGGCGGCGGCGATCGACGCGTACGCTGCCGATCCGGTCGAAATTGCCCGGGCCGATGCCGCAGATTGGACCGAGGCGAAAGTCGCACCATTAAAGGGGGTTGCGACCGTCATCCTGCACAGCATCGCTTTTCAATACTTCCCGCCAGAGGCAAAAAGCCGGATCGCGGTGCACCTCGCCGAGATGGGGTCGTCGGCGACCGCTGCCGCTCCGCTCGCGTGGTTGCGTTTCGAGATGGAGCCCGGTCCGCCGGCGCTGCCGGCGCTGCGGCTGACCGTTTGGCCAGATGGTGGCGAGCGGCTGCTCGCCCGTGCCCACCCCCACGGCGCGAGCGTCGAATGGCTCGGCTGATCCTCGCGTCGGCGAGCCCGCGGCGGCTGGCGTTGCTCGCGCAGATCGGGCTTGTCCCCGACTTGGTCGATGCAGCGGACCTCGATGAGACGCCGGGGAAAGGTGAGTTGCCCGCGCCGCATGCCGCGCGCCTCGCCGCGGCCAAGGCGAACGCCGTCGCCGCGCGCCACCCCGGCGCGGTCGTGCTTGCCGCCGATACAGTCGTTGCGGTCGGGCGACGGATCTTGCCCAAGGCCGAGACGGAAGCCGAGGCGCGGGCGTGTCTTGCGCTCATGTCGGGACGGCGTCACCGCGTGATCACTGCGGTCGCACTCATTGCCGACGGCAAACTTCGCGCACGCGCGTCGGCCTCCAACGTCACCTTCAAGCGCCTCACGCCGCGCGAGGTCGACGCCTATATCGTCGGCGGCGAGTGGCGCGGCAAGGCGGGCGGCTATGCGCTCCAGGGCAGCGCGGCGGCGCTCGTCCGTGCGCTGGCAGGATCGTGGACCGGCGTCGTCGGCTTACCGCTGTACGAGACCCGTGCGCTCCTTGCCGCGGCTGGGATCGCGACAAATGTCTGACGTGCTGATCGAATTCGGCATCGGCGAGACCCGCGCGATCGTGCTCGACGCCGACGGCGGCATCGCCGAAGCGCATATCGAACGCGACGGCGGCTGGCGTGCCGGTGATGTCCGCGAGGTCCGCCTGACCGCGATCCTCGTTCCCGGCGTCCGCGGGATCGTCGGTATGAACGGGGTTGAAGCGGTGCTTGAGCCGCTCCCGCGCTCGCTGACCGAAGGTGTCACGTTGCGCGTCGAGGTCGTGCGCGAAGCGCTAGCCGAGGCGGGACGCCTACGCCTCGCGAAGGTGGTCGTGACGTCCGATGCCGTCCAAGCGGGACCGGCGCTCGTCGCGCGGCTGTGCGGACGAGGGTTCCTGCCGCGCGAAAGCGCGCCGCTTGGCCTTGACGAGCTGGAGGTAGCGGGGTGGACCGAGCTCGTCGAGTCGGCCCTTGGTGGCCATGTCGCCTTCGCAGGCGGCTCGCTGACGATCAGCCCGACGCCGGCGATGACGGTGATCGACGTCGACGGAGCGCTGCCGCCGGTCGACCTTGCGCTTGCCGCTGCTGATGCTGCTGGGGCGGCGATCCGCCGGTTCGACCTGACCGGCTCGATCGGCATCGACTTCCCGACGGTGGCCGACAAGGCGGCGCGGATTGCGATCGGCGCGCGCCTTGATGCCAGCCTGCCGCCGCCGTTCGAACGGACCGCCGTCAACGGCTTCGGCTTCGCCCAGGTCGTCCGGCCGCGGTTGCGCGCATCGTTCATCGAGCAGCTCCGCGCGGACCGGACGGCGACCGCCGCGCTGCAGTTGCTGCGCCGCGCCGAGCGCGGCGCCGCCGGGCGCGGCACGCTCGTCGCAGCGCCCGCGGTAATCGCGTGGCTCGACGGTCGTCGCGCGCTCGTTGACGAACTCGCGCGGCGCATCGGGGGCACCGTCGGGTTGCGCGCGGATGCGACGTTGCCCATCTCTGGAGGGTATGTTGCGCCCTGATCCCCGATGCGTTCGCTGTGGCAAGCCGCAGGCCCCGGGGTTCGCTCCGTTCTGCTCGGCGGGGTGCAAGGACCGCGACTTGCTCGACTGGCTCGACGAGCGCCATGCCATCCCCGGGGAAGCGCTGGACAACGACGGCGAGCACGACTAAATCCGCCGCTCGCTTGGCGAAGCGCCCGGGTAGCTCAGGGGTAGAGCAGGGGATTGAAAATCCCCGTGTCGGTGGTTCAAATCCGCCCCCGGGCACCATTCTTTTCAAACACTTAACCCGCGTTCACAGCCGCCTCGTTTTCAGGCGTGGTGGAAAGCTGGTGAGTTGTGCCGGGAATTGTCATTCCTAACGCTGCAGCTGCCGCGTCGATATGTGCCGCGTCGACGTGCGTGTAGCGCAGAACCATCGCCACAGTTTTGTGACCGCTGATCTTCATGATCGTCGGAATGTCGGCACCAGCCTGCACGAGCCGGGTGACGGCCGTGTGCCTCATGACGTGCGGGGTGACCCGCTTACCGTCTAGCCCAGCCGCGATCACTGCCCGGCGGAAGCTTGCGGCGAAGCATGATCGATGCCCGAACTTGGTATCTTTGACGAGCGACGGAAACAGCCATCCCTTAGCGTTCTTCGCCTGCTTCACCTCGGCTTCCAGGGTAGCGGCTAGCTCGACGGGGATCGGCTGGTCGCGGCTACCGGCCTTCGCCAGCGGCACGAAGATGCGGCGGCGGGCAAAGTCGATCTCGGGCCATTTGATGCTGACGATTTCGGCGTGGCGCATTCCGGTGCCGAGCCCGATCGCCACGAACAGCCACAAATCAGAATCTTGATCGGCGATCGCCGCAGCCATGAGCGCCTTACACTGGGCGTCGTTCAGCTTGACGATGCGTCCCTGCCCCTCGCGGGCCTTGTCGATCGCCGGCAGATCGTCGCGCTTGATCCAGCCCCAGCGCGCTGCTGAGCGAAGCAGGTGGCTCAGCGTGGCCAGCTCGCGGTTGATTGTGGCGTCGGCAGCCTTGGCGTCCTTACGTGCCTTCCTGTAGCCTTTCACGGCGAACTCGCTGATCTTGTCGAGGCGGACCGTGCCGAAGTGCGGCTTCAGGTGCAGAGCGAGGTGCCGCTCCTTCCGGCCAATATTCTTGCCCCCGCTTTCGCCGAGACGTTTGATGTAGTCATCACCGGCTGGGCCGAACAGCAGCGACACCTTGCGACCCTTGGGCAGGTTCAGACGGCCGCCGCGCGCCTCGGTCCGCGCTTGCTCAACGTACAGCTCGGCCTGGGCGCGCGTGACGCCTTCCGATTCGCGCCCGACGACGCGGTGTATGCGCTGGCCGTCACACAGCACGTCGACCGAGTAGCGGACGTCGCCCGACTTCAGCCGCTCCGCGAGGATGCCGTGCTCGGCGATGCGACCACCGGGTTCGAGGGCTCGAATGGCAGGACGGGTGAGGCGGGCGAAGCGGATGGACATCTTGCTGGCTATAGGTCTTCGACAGAAAGGCGTGGCGAACTGTCAGCGAGGTCGGGCGCGAGCCGGGCAATCACGTCCGACGCGATCTTAGCTCCGAAGCGGGCATGGTAAGTCTCGTTGTCGATGTAGGCGCGCACCCGGCTCGCCTTTTCAGCATCTGATGATGACCCCGAAAGAGCCTCGGCCAAGTCTCCGGTCCCGCCATTCGGGCCAAAACGCTCTATAAGTTCAGCGAGGGCGCCTTTCGACATAGCCAGCGTGTCGGAGCGTTCAAACCATAGGCATCCGCTCAAAGCCTCGATCTGGCCGAGGATGGCCGCGAACAGCGCTGCGAACTTCGAATTGGCGATATCACTGTCGAGCATGTGAGCGAGCCTGGAGGCTTCCAGGCGATCCTCGACCTCCATAGTGAAGGAGCGGCCGCTCCTTCGCGCGCTACCTTCTAGAAAGTCCCGCAGGTCTTGGCGCACTTTGACGCTGATCGCAGCGCGTTTTGGCGTGTCGCCGTGAAGCGGCCGTCCGCCCGGGTTTTTCGCCATAGTGAACTCCAATGTTTCCGCATTCGTCGCATGTGCGAAAATAGCTTGCAAGTACCGAAAGATGCCCATAGGCCCCGACATACGCAATGTGTGTGTTAACTGGGAGGCCAATGTGACCAATGTCGATCTAGTGAGAGTGCGGGTCCTGCCTGATGGTCGGCTGACCCGGGAAGACGCTGCCGCATTCCTAGGGCGAAAGGCCAAGACCCTCGCCGAGTGGCATCGTCTCGGCGTTGGACCTCGTTCAATGATGGTCGGCGGAAGACGATTTTACCGACTCACAGACTTAGAAGCCTTCGTGTCGCTGAGCGCGATGGGTCACGGCTAACTCATTGACAAGCATACGGCTCATGTGCCCGAGCCGACTAGTGTCTAGCGCGGGTTTTTAACGGCGGAGGCCGGAATTATCCTGAAATCACCGGGGCCGTCCATCATGGCATGCCCCGCGACGACGGAGGTCGCTTTGATCAACGAAGTTCAGGTGAGGGTACTGCCGGGTGATCGTGTAGATCGTTTCAATGCCGCCTTGGCGCTGAATCGCAAGCCGAAGACACTCGCAGAATGGAGCAGGCTGGGCATCGGTCCCCGCGCATTTAACGTTGGCGGGCGAGTATTCTACCGCTGGTCGGAAGTGCAGGCTTTCGGTGCCGGCAAAGTCGCTGCCTGATGCGACCCACCTCGGACGCGTCGCCCATAAGCGATGCGGCCGTTCACCACTCCCTCCGGAGCGGTGAACGGGCCACGAGCAGTGCTTTGGCGGGCGCTGACGATCAGACAATTAGCACAACATCAGGCTTCGGAGAAAGCGCCCAGTTTGCGCCTGACCCGGGACGGCTTCTCGATATTAGCCTTGTTGGCGAGGTGCGTCATGGGTGACGTCGTTCGCCTCCAGCGGCAACCAATTGCGGCGATAATTGTCCGCCGGGATAGCGCCAGTTCTCAGCCTTTCGCGGTCGCGCTCAGGTCCCGAGCAATGCCCGGCAAGCCGGCGGCGGCGATCGGTCAACCGTGGCGTGCCTCGTCGCTCGACTGCGCCGTGAGCATAGCCAAATGGTTGTCTGACCGGTGCGGTCTGCCGGTCCTAGTCGAGCCGGCCGCGCACAGCCCGTTGACTGCCGATGCAACCGCAAATTTCGTCCCACCGGACGTGGCCGCATGAGCAGCGTGTATACAATCGGCCGCACGCCGTTGCGAGCTGTCGTCATCCGGCGCCATCCGAGCCGGGTGTCGGCATTCGTGGTTGCGGCGATGACCGGAGCGCATCTGGGTCGGAAGGCTTTCTACCTCGACCTCAATCGCGTTTTCTGGACCGACAGCCTTGCTGAGGCTTGGAAGACTGCCCGCGGCGAAGCCGAGC
>CAXTPH010000084.1:0-9978 GCA_964245955.1 uncultured Sphingomonadaceae bacterium
GCCCGCACCGACGGCGTCGTCCTCGGCTTTACCACCCACGACCGGCCGCTCGACATCGCCGCCCTGCGCTACGAATCCGCCCCCGGCATGACGCCGTCGGCGATCAGCCTCGGCGACGGACTCGAGGTCGACACGATGGAGTTTGCCGGCGCGCTGTCGGCGGCGGCGATCACCGAGGCCGATCTCGCCGCCGGGCGCTACGACGGCGCGGCGCTGACGGTGTTCATGGCCGACTGGACCGCGCCGGCGGCGGGGACGCTGCCGCTCGCGCGCGGGACGATCGGCGCGATCGAGCAGCGGACCGGGCCGGGCGGTGGCAGCTTCACCGCGACGGTGCGCGGACCGACGGCGGCGTTCGAGGGGCTGGCGATCGAGACCTGCTCGCCCGATTGCCGCGCCGAATTAGGCGATCGGCGCTGCCGCGTCGACCTCGCGCCGCTGACCGCCGCCGCGCAGGCGCTCGCCGGCTCGACACGCGACCGGATCGTCGTCGCGGTTCCCACCATCGCGCGCTTCGCCGGCGGGCGGCTGCGGCCGCTCGACGGTCCGAATGCCGGGATCGACACGCGGATCGCTGCGGTGGACGACGGCGGGCTGCTGCTGTTCGAAGCGCTGCCTTTCGCCGTCGCCGCTGGCACCCGCGTCGAACTCCGCGAGGGCTGCGACAAGACCCTGGCGACCTGCGCAACGCGCTTTGGCAATGCGGTCAACTTCCGCGGCGAGCCGCACGTCCCGGGTGGCGACGTCCTAACGCGGTTTCCGGGCGTATGACGCTGCACGTTCACAGTGCGGCGATCGTCGCCGCCGCCCGCGGTTGCATCGGCACGCGGTTCCGGGCGCAGGGCCGGGTGCCGGGCGTCGGGCTCGACTGTGTCGGGGTCGCGGTGATCGCCGCCGCCGCCGCCGGGGTGGCGATCGTGCCCCCGGTCTATACGCTCGGCGGCGATCACGAGGCCGCGCTCGACGGCCTGATCGCCGCCGCCGGGTGTCGCCCGGTTTCGACCGCCGCGCCCGGCGACCTGCTGACCCTCGCCCCGTCGCCCGGCCGACGCCATTTCGCCGTCGTCACTGGGTTCGGCGTGGTCCACGCCCATGCCGGGCTTGGCCGCGTCGTCGAGGGGCCGCTCGACCCCGGCTGGACGATCCTCGCCGCGTGGCGGCTGCCACAACAGGAGTAAGCCGATGGCGACACTGGTTCTGGGCACGGTCGGCCGCGCGCTCGACGGCCCGCTGGGCGGATTGATCGGCACCGTCGTCGGCGGGTCGCTCGATCGCGGCATCTTCGGCAGCGGCGCGACGCGCGAGGGGCCGCGCGTCGCCAATCTCACCGTCCAGAGCGCGGCGTACGGCGAGCCGCTGCCGCGTCTTTATGGCCGGATGCGCGTCGCCGGCAATCTCGTCTGGACCGCGGGCATTCGTGAGACACAGACCCGGGCGGGCGGGGGCAAGCGCGGTCCGGCGACGAACAGCTATACCTATTCGGCGTCGTTCGCGGTGGTCGTCGCGGCGCGCGCGATCGAGCGGGTCGAGCGGATCTGGGCCGACGGCAAGCTGCTCCGTGCGGCCGACGGCACGCTGATCTACCCCGCGACGATCCGGACCTATCGCGGCGACGAGGCGCAGGGGCCTGACCCGCTGATCGCCGCCGCCGAGGGCGTCGGTGCCGCCCCCGCCTATCGCGGCCGCGCCTATATCGTCTTCGAGGACCTGCCGCTCGCCGACTACGGCAACCGCATCCCCAACCTGACCTTCGAGGTCGTCGCCGACGAGGCCGACATCGCGGTCGGCGCCGTCGCCGCCGACATTGCCGGGGTGACGGTCAGCGACGCCGGCCCGGCACTGCTCGGCTTTGCCGCCGGTCGCGCCGGCAGCATCCGCCAGACGATGACGCAGCTTGCCGAAATCGCCGACCTCGTGCTCCGCGACAGCGATGCCGGCCTTGTCCTCGGGCCGGCCGCGACGGCGACGGTGATCGCGACCGATGCACTCGGCGCCAGCGAAGCCGCGCATCAGCCCGCATGGCATGCGACGCGCGCCGACGACGGCAGCGTCCCCGATGCGCTGGTCGTCGGCTTCAGCGACCCAGTGCGCGATTTCCAGCCCGGACAGCAGCGCGCGGTCCGACGCACCCCGGTGCTCCGCAGCGAGGCCCACGACCTGCCGGTCGCGTTGACCGCCGCCGGGGCCAAGCAGCTCGCGGCGACGATGCTGCGCCGGACGCTGGCCAGGCGGAGCACCGGCCAGTTCGCCACCTCGTGGCGGCACGCCGCGCTGCGCCCCGGCGACACCGTCCGCGTCGATGGCGACCCCGATCCGTGGCGCGTGAGCCGCGTCGTCGTCACCGGCGCGGTGATCGAGTGCGAGGTCGTGCGCATCGCTTCGGCAGCGGGTAGCGCGCCGCTGTCGGCCGACCCGGGGCGCGGCTACGACCCCGGCGACGCGCCGAACGGCCCGACGGTTCTCCACGTCCTCGACCTGCCGGCGCTCGACGGGGTCGCGACCGCCCCCCGGCTCGTGCTCGCCGCCGCCGGGCCGAGCGCGGGCTGGCGGCGCGCCGACGTTATCGTCAGCCGTGATGCCGGCCACAGCTATGCGACGCTCGCGACGATCGCCGGCGCAGCGACGATTGGACAGGCAGCGGGGGTGCTGGCCGACGGCGTCACCGACCGCTGGGACCGGGTGTCGACGGTCGAGGTCGAGCTGCTGACCGACGCCATGACGCTCGACAGCGCGAGCGAGGCGGCGGTGCTCGCCGGCGCCAACCTCGCGCTGCTCGGCGACGAGCTCATCCAGTTCGCGAAAGCTGAGGCGATCGCCGCGCGGCGCTTCCGGCTGAGCACCCTGCTTCGCGCGCGGCGCGGGACCGCAGGGGCCGGGGGCCATATCTCCGGCGAGCGCTTCGCGCTGCTCGACGACCGGGTGACGGCAGTCGACCTGCCGGTCGATGCGATCGGCGCGACGCTGGTGATCAAGGCGGTCGGGGCCGGCGAGGATCCGGTCTCGATCGCGCCGATCGACCTTATCCCCACAGGTGCGGCTTTGCGGCCACTTTCTCCGGTTGCCATGACGGTGACGGCGCAGCCCGGCGGGGACCTGGCGATCGGCTGGACCCGTCGCAGCCGCGCCGGCTTCGCCTGGATCGACGCGACCGATGCGCCGCTGGCCGAGGAAAGCGAGGCCTATCGCGTCACCGTCATGCTCGGCGGGGTGGTAATGCGTACCGTCACCGTCGCCGCGCCGCAGTGGCTCTACACCGCTACGGCGCAGGCGGCTGACCGCGCGAGCGCCGCGGGCGAAGCAACGATCGCGGTCGCGCAACTCAGCGCCGTCGTCGGCGCGGGGGCGGCGGCCACCCGCCCGCTCGCCATATTCTGACTTTCACTCGAAGGACGACGCCGATGGCAGACCAAACCGCACGCTACGCCCTGCCGCTGCTGCAAAGCGGCCAGGCTCAGAAGGAAGTGACCCACAACAGCGCGCTCGCCGCGATCGACAGCCTGCTCCATCTCGCGGTCGCCAGCCGGCTGCTCGCCACCCCAGCGGCATCGGCGTCACCGGACTGCTGGATTGTCGCCGCGGGTGCGACCGGCGCGTGGTCGGGCCGGACGGGGCAGATCGCGGTGCTCGACGCCGCCGGCTGGTCGTTCGTCGCGCCACGCGCCGGCTGCCTCGCCTTCGTCCGCGACGAGGGGGTGTTCGCGGTGTACAGCGACGACGGCTGGAGCGACGCCTGGCCGGTGCAGGCGCTGGCCGTCGGCGGGCGGACCGTCCTTGCCGCAGCACCTGCGGTACTCGCGCTGCCGTTGGGTGGCGCGATCGTCGATGCCGAAGCCCGATCGGCGATCGGCGCACTGACCGCGGCGCTGCAAGCGATGGGACTCGCGACTGGCGCGTGAAATTCCGCCGACGTTACTTCATCCAAACCTGTTGTTTCTTTGCAACATACGCCCAGAATCACGGCTTGCACTGGTATAACTGCTGCGTTAGAGCGTTGGGCCAGTTCAGAGGACTATCGTAACCGTGAAGGGAATAACGATGCGGAAACTTGCCGTTGCACTGGCGCTGGGATCGACGGCGCTCGCCGGTCCGGCGCTCGCAAAGGATGACTCGTTCTACGCTGGTGTCGAGGGCGGTGCCATCATCTCGCAAGCGTCGAGCTTCGACCTGCGTCAGACGAGCGGCGTTGCCTACAAGGCCCCGCTGCGCGACACCTTTAAGGTCGGTTACGACGTTGACGGCATCCTGGGCTACGACTTCGGCATGTTCCGCACCGAGTTCGAAGTCGGCTACAAGCGCAACCGTATCAGCTACCAGCAGGTCAACGGCGGCACCCCGCCGCTGACGTTCGCGAACGGGACGACGGGCAGCCCGGGCCTCGGCAACTACTATAACGCACCGGGCAATCAGAACATCCTGTCGTTCATGCTCAACGGCCTCGTCGATTTCGGCGGCAAGGGCCGTGACGTCGGCGGTTACCTCGGCGGCGGCGTCGGCGTCGCCCGCGTCAAGCAGCAGGGTTACGGCGGCCTCGGCCTCGCCCCCGGTGGTGCCACCACAGCCGGTGGTGCTCGCTTCCTCGACGACAGCGATACGCATGTTGCCTGGCAGTTGCTCGCTGGCGTCTACAAGCCGGTAACCGACCATGTCGATGTCTCGCTGAAGTATCGTTACTTCAACGTCGACAATGTCAACACGCTGACCTTCACCGGTCAGCAGGCGAATACACGCGTTCGTTCGCACAGCCTGCTCGTTGGCCTGACGTACAACTTTGGTGGTGAGGCGCCGCCGCCGCCGCCGGCTCCGGTCGTCGCGCCGCCGCCGCCGCCGCCGGCTCCGCTGCCGCCGTGCCCGCCCGCCGCTGTTACCCCCGGGCCGTTCCTCGTCTTCTTCGACTGGGATCGTTCGGTCATCACGCCGGAAGCCGCCGCGATCCTCGATCGTGCGGCCGACCAGTACGCCTCGACGGGTCAGACGAGCGTCACGCTCGCCGGTCACGCCGACAAGTCGGGTAAGGCAGACTACAACGTCAAGCTGTCGCAGCGCCGCGCCGATGCGGTCAAGGCGTACATGACCGGCAAGGGTGTCGCCGCCGGCGTCATCACGACCGAGGCGTTTGGTGAGAGCCGTCCGCTGGTCGATACTGCCGATGGTGTCCGCGAGCCGCAGAACCGCCGCGTCGAGATCACCTTCGGTGGTGCTCCGGCTCCGGCATCGGCGGGTCCCTGCACCCCGCAGTAAGCCGAACCCAACAAAGGAAAGGCCGCCCGAAAGGGCGGCCTTTTTTTGTGTTCATGCCAGGCGGCTGACAGCTTAATAACGCGCTCAGAGGCGCGGTCCGTCAAAGCGGTGGCAAGGGTTCGCCATCGATTGGCACCGGCACGAGCAGCGCCTTGTGCGACACCGGTGTGAGAGACGCGCGAACCACATCGCGAACCGCCGCCGCCCGCTTGCCGAGATCGCCCTTGCGGAGGGTCAACACCTGCCGTCCCGCGAGCGCGGCGCTTTCGCAGAAGGCATATTGCGCGTCGAGCGTCGAATAGCTGTTGTAGGTCTGCGTCGTGTAACGATCGAAGCTGTTCTGCGCCTGCGTTCCGTCGTAGCGCCGAAAATGCGCGATCATCGTCATGCGCGCGCGGTCGAGCTCGTCGGAATGCTGGCGGAGCACGTCGTTATAATTGCGTACCGTCGCCAGGAACCCCGAGAACTGGCATTGCAGCGCAGCGATATTGAGCGCGGCGCGGACGCTCCACACGGCGTTCGCCTCGGCCTCGGCCGGCGTCGTGGCGCGGAGCTTGACCGCGTTCGGCGTCATCATGCCATCGGCGTCCTTGGTGACGACCTCTTCGGACAATGCCGGCGTCGGCGCGGTCTCGACGCGAGCAGTCTTTGGTCGAACCGGCTTCTTCGCGGCGGCGGCGACGGGTGCTTGCGCGAGGCCACACATCCCGAGAAGCGCCAGTGAAATAACGGCTTGTCGCATAGGGGCGGTCGTCCTCCGGCGCCAACGCGGCGCCGTATCGCCTTACCGCCCCGCACCCGCGACCGCCAGTCCGCTGCGAACGGCCCGGCGCTTCGGGCGACCGCGACGGCTCAGCCGAGGATGCTGCCGAGCTGCAGTGCGACCGACATGTCGCCGTCGATCTTCAGCTTGCCCATCATGAACGCCATCTGCGGGTTCTGCTTGCCGGTCGCCATATCCATGAAGTCGGCCATCGAGACCTTGACGGTGCAATCGGTCGGCACGTTGTCGTTGTCGACGACCGCGGGCGACGCCGTGTCGTCGATCCGCACGACGCCGTCGCCGCCGAAATCGAACTTGACCGATTTCTTCAGTCCGGCGCTCGCACCGACGCGGGTGCGCATCTGGTCGGTGATCTGTTCGAGGCTCATCTCACTCTCCCCATGATTTCCATAAAAGAAGGGCCGCCATTTGACTGGCGGCCCTTCCCGTAACGATCGCGCCGAAGCTTACGGCTTGGTCGTGGTCGTGGTCGAATCGGTCGTCGTCGTGGCAGCACCCGAAGCCGGGGCCATCGCGTCGCTGGCCGGAGCGGTCGCCATCGCGTCGGCAGCGCCCGAAGCCGGGGCCGTCGTCGTGGTGTCGGTCGCCATCGGCGCCGAAGCCGGCGTCGTGGTGTCGGTCGCGGTCGTGGTCGTCGCGGTCGTGTCGGTCTTCTTTTCGCCGCAAGCGACGACGGCCAGCGCGAGGCCGGCGACGAGCGTAACCGTCTTAATCTTCGTCATGAGATCACCCATCTTTGGACTCCTGTTCATCGTTTGCGAGCATGATAGCGGCGGTTCGGTTCAGCCCTTATCCCCTAACCGAGGTGGACATTAGACAGAAACTTCCCCGCCCTCAAGCATCATTGCGTAATGCCGTAACGGTTAAACGTGCAATGAACCG
Organism: uncultured Sphingomonadaceae bacterium; assembly: GCA_964245955.1. Classification (GTDB taxonomy): domain Bacteria; phylum Pseudomonadota; class Alphaproteobacteria; order Sphingomonadales; family Sphingomonadaceae; genus Polymorphobacter_B. Next base: position 6,905 of record CAXTPH010000084.1, read on the forward strand.
CGACAGTTCCGTGTGCAGTAGCGCATCGATTTCGGCGAGGGTCGTCGAAAGCCCCAGCGCGGCGAGGCTGGTCACCGCCGACCCGGCCAAGCCGCAGGGGATGATCCCGGTGAAATGATCGAGATCGGGGGCGACGTTGATCGCGACGCCGTGGAACGTTACCCAGCGGCGGATGCGGACGCCAATCGCAGCGATCTTGGCCTCGCATCCGGCAGCGCGGGTCCACACGCCGACCCGCGCCGGATCGGCGAACGCCGCCACCCCCAGCCGCGCGAGTGTGTCGATGATCCACCCCTCGAGCGCGGCGATGAAGCGGTGAACGTCGCGGCCGCGGCGGTCGAGATCGAGCATGACGTAGACGACGCGTTGCCCTGGACCGTGGTAGGTATGCCGTCCCCCGCGCCCGGTGACGTAAACCGGGAAGCGTGCATCGAGCACGTCGGCGACGTCAGCGCTCGTGCCCGCGGTGTAGAGCGGTGGGTGTTCGACTAGCCAGATCAACTCGCGCGCCGTGCCCGCGCGGATCGCCGCGACGTGCGCCTCCATCGCCGCGACGGCTGTGGCGTAGTCGAGCAGCCCCGGCTCGACCCGCCACTCGATGGCGTTCGTCAAACCGCCGCCGCGAACGCGCGAAGGTCGGCGAGGAACAAATCGAGCTCCTCGAGGCTGGCGAAATGGCCGCCGCGCGGCATCTCGGTATAGCGGACGACGTTATATCCGCGTTCGACCATCGCCCGCGGCGGGAAGGCGAGCAGGTCCTTCGGGAAGGCCGCGACCCCGGTCGGCACCTCGATCCGCCGTCCTTCCGGGATCGTGAAGCCGCCCTCCTTGAACAGGCCCTTGTAGATCCACGTCGCGGTGTTGAAGCTGCGCGTCGTCAGATAGATCATGATATTGGTCAGCATCTGGTCGAAGCTGAACGGCGGATCGACATAGCCGTCGCGGCCGCCTCCCGTATCCGACCAACCGACGAACTTCTCGGCGAACCATGCTGCCACCCCCATCGGCGAATCCATCATCGCGAAGCCGAGGCTTTGCGGCTTGGTCCCCTGGAGCTGGAGATACGCGGTCTCGCGGTCGCGGACCTGGATGCCCTTGGTTACCCAAGCGACTTCTTTGGGGGTGGTCGGGCGCATGTCGGCCGAACGCAGGCCGTAGCCGCTGAGGTGGATCGCCGCGACCGCGCTGCTGTCGAGCCCGATCCAGCCGCCGATGACGCAGCCCCAGTCTCCGCCTTGATACAGGTACCGATCGTAACCGAGCACCGCCATCAGCCGGTCGTAGAGCCGCGCCATCGCGCGCGGTCCGATCGGCGCCGCCGGCGTGTCCGACCACGCATACCCCGCCAACGAAGGAGCGATTACATGGAAGGCCGGCGCATTCTCCACCTCAGGTTCCGCCAGCCGGTCAACGATCGCGTCGAACTCGACGATCGACCCCGGCCAGCCGTGCGCGATCAGCAGCGGCCGCGCGTCCGGGCGCGACGACCGGCGGTGGATACAGTGAAGCCGTAGGTCGGGCGCGACCTCGACGCGGACATGCGGGTGGCGGTTGAGCCGCGCCACCGCCGCCGGCCAGTCGAAATCGTCGAGCCAATAGTCGCGCAGCCGGACCATGTACGCACGGTTGGCGCCGTAATCCCAGCCAGCGTTGGTCGGCTCCTCGAAGAAGCGATACGCCGCGACGCGCTCGCGGATCCAAGCGGCTTCGTCGGCGTGGACGGGCAGGGTGAACGGCTCGACCGTCACGCCGCCAGCCGCTGCTTGCCCGCCGCCAGGATCAGGTCGGCGGCCTTCTCGGCGATCATGATCGTCGGCGCGTTGGTGTTGCCCGAGACGAGATACGGCATCACCGACGCGTCGACGACGCGCAAGGCCTCGACCCCGCGCACGCGCAGGCTCGCGTCGACGACCGCGGCGTCGTCGGCCCCCATCCGGCAGGTGCCGACCGGATGGTAGATCGTCTCCCCCCAGTCGCGCATTGCCGCGATGAGCGCATCGCGCGATTGCACGCTGGCGCCCGGCCACGTCTCCGCCCCACGGAAGGTGTCGAACGCCGCCGCCGCGCCGATCCGCCGCGCGATGCCGACCCCCGCGACGAGCGTGTCGACGTCCTCGGGCGCGCTCAGGTAGCGCGGATCGATCAGCGGATGCGCGAGCGGATCCGGGCCGGCGAGGCGGATCGTCCCGCGGCTTTCGGGGCGAAGCTGGCAGACGTGCATCTGATAGCCGTGCTCGGGCGACATCGTCCCGCGCCCGTGGGCGTTGCCGCGCAGTGGCATGAAGTGGATCTGGATGTCGGGCGCGGCGAGCCCCTCGCGGGTCGAGACGAACGCGCCGGTCGGGGTCGGGATGTAGCTCGCGGTGCCCGACTTGGCAAACAGCCACGACGCCAGTGCCTTCATCTTGTTGAAGGTCGCCGCATTGGCGTTGAGCGTGACCGGCTGGGTGCACGCCCATTGCACGATCAGGTCGAGATGGTCCTGCAGATTGCCGCCGACGTCGGCGCGATCGGCGACGACCTCGATGCCGGTGTCGCGCAGGTGCGCGGCGGGCCCGACCCCCGACAGCATCAGCAGTTGCGGTGAGTTGACCGTCCCACCGCTGAGGATCACCTCGCGCGCCGTCACCGTCTCCGCCTTGCCGTCGCGGACATAGCCGATGCCGGTCGCGCGCGTGCCCGCGAAGGTGACGCGCTCGACCTGGACCCCGGTGCGGACCTCGAGGTTCGGCCGTTTCATCACCGGCGTCAGATACGCGCGCGCCGCCGACCAGCGGCTGCCGTTCTTGATCGTGCAGTCGTAGCGCCCCGCGCCCTCGAACTGCGGCCCGTTGAAGTCGTCGGTGCGCGGAAAACCAGCCTCGACCGCAGCATCGATGAAAGCGTCGTTGAGGACATGCGGCAGGCACCGCGTGCTCGTGTGCAGCGGTCCGCCCTCGCCATGGAAGTCGTCGCTGCCGCGTTCGCTGTGCTCGGCGCGGCGGAAGTAGGGCAGGACGTCGCTCCACCCCCAGCCGATCAGGCCGGTCTGCGCCCAGCGATCATAGTCGCTGGCGTGGCCGCGAATATAGACC
>CAXTPH010000085.1:0-9967 GCA_964245955.1 uncultured Sphingomonadaceae bacterium
GCTAAGACGCCCAGGCGCGCGAAACCGACGCCGTGACGGCGGTCCTGCGCGATCAACTCAATGAAGTCGGCGCGCAGGCGGCGTCGGGTCAGGTCGCGGCGGGTGAAGCCGAGGCGCTGCGGACCGAGATCAAGCGCCGCCTGCTCGTCGAGCACCGCGCCCAGACGCTGCCGGTGCGGCTGATGGCGAACCCGGCGGCGGGCCGCGCCGCGGCTGGCCTTGCGGTCGTCGTCGCCCTCGGCGCGACTGGCGTCTATGCGGTGATCGGGCGCCCCGACCTGACCGCCCCCGCGCCCCCGCGCGTGATCGCCAGCGAGATTGCCGCGATCGATGCCCCCGCCGCGCCCGCGCCGCAGGCCGCCCCGGCTGCGGCGTCCGATCTCGCCCCGATCATCAAGCAGCTCGAGGCGCGGATGGCGAAGTCGCCCGGCGACCCCGAGGGCTGGCGGATGCTCGGCTGGTCGTATTTCCAGGCGCAACGCTTCGCCGACGCAGCGACTGCGTACGGCAGGGCGCTCAAGCTCGATCCGCGCGGGCCCGGCTATGCCTCGGCGTATGGCGAGGCGCTGGTCAATGCCGCCAACGGGGTCGTCACGCCGGTTGCGGCGCAAGCCTTCACCGACGCCCACGCGCTCGATGCCGCCGATGCCCGCGCGCGCTATTTCCTCGCGCTCGCGCGCGACCAGGCGGGCGACCACAAGGGCGCGATCGACGACTGGGTTCGCCTGTTGAACGAAGCGCCGCCCGGGGCGCCATGGGCCCCCGAGCTGCGCCGTTTCGTCGAAACCGCCGCGAACGACGCCAAGATCGATCTTACCGGGCGACTGGCCGCCGCGCCGCCGGTAATCGCCGGGGCCGCCAACGCCCGTGGCCCGAGCACGGGCGACGTCGCCGCGGTCAGCGCGCTGGCGCCGGCGCAGCAGCAGGCGTTCATCCGCGGCATGGTCGACAACCTTGCGGCGAAGCTCAAGGCGAACCCGAAGGACGCCGACGGCTGGATCCGGTTGATCCGCGCCTATACCGTGCTGGGCGACAAGCCGGCGGCGCAACATGCGCTGACCGATGGCACGACCGCGCTCGCCGATCAGCCGGCGATGCGGGCGACGCTCGTCGCCGCGGCAGCGGGAATGGGCGTTTCCTGACCGGTTGACGGCAGCTTGTCCCCGACCGGGACGAGACCGTCGGCCCCGACCATGCCGCGGGCGCGCGCAACGAACGCGAGGGTCATGCCGACCAGGAGAAAAATCAACCAGTGGTTGTTGTCCTGTGTCGAGACATATTTGATCGCGACGAAAATGACGAAACATACCGCGAGCGGGCCGCCAAGCTCGAATTCGGGATCCGACGTCCGCAGGAACAATCGCATCCCGTTATAAGCAGCGAAACCGCACATTCCGTAAAAGCCGATAAAACCGATCACCCCCAAATCGAGCAACGTGGAAATGAAGTTACTGTCGATCGTCAGCGATCCCGCAGGATTGACGAAGCCGAGCGTCTGTCCACTCCGCCCAAGGCCATAGCCGATCGGATTGTGCAAAACCTTGGGGACCGCCATCTCGCGCTGGACGGCGCGGGATTGGGTACTCGCGGCCTGCGCACCGCCGCCGAGAATGCGCAGCGTCAGCGTATGGCTACTGAAGATAACGCCGAGCATCATCGCGGCGATCACGGGGAAGCCGAGCACGATCGCCGGCCCGAGAATGCCGTGTTTGTTCGAGCGCCACTGACGGAGCGCCCACAAGCCAGGGTATGCCACGATCGTCACCACCACCCCGACCAGTCCAAGGCGTGACTGAGTGACGAAGATCGCCGCGACGACGATGACCAGAACCGCCACCATCGCGACGCGACGCACGAAATTGCGGCCCATGGCGATTTCGTGGAAAATGAACGGCGTGCACAGGGCGAGAAACTCGGCGAAGATCAGGCTGTTCGGAAAGGGGCCGCGGACGCGATACAGGCCGTCGGCGGTCCGCGCCTGGCTGCCGAGTACGTTTGCCAGCAGGCCTTCATCGACCCGCATGAAGCTTGGGATATAATTTGCCCACGGCGGTGCCCCCAGCTTCAGTTCGATGAAGCCGTCGATCGAGGTGACGACCGCAAGCACGATCAGCAGTCGGATCGTCCGCTGCGCCCAGCCGGGCCGCGTGAACAGGAGACAGCCGAGAAACAACATGCTCGACAGCTGAATTTGCAGGTCGAACAACAGCTTGAGCGACTGTCCGGGGGTGGCCGAAAACGGGATCGTGACGACCTGCATCACCTCCCACATCATGAAGGTGATCCACATCGCCTTCGAGCTCGTCGCGACCGCGTAAAGATGGTGGCGAAGCGCGCCCGAGACCGACACGCTGTAAAGCAGCAGGAAGGTCAGCAGGAACAACAACGCCCGTGTCGGCGTAACCCACGGCAGACCAGGAAGGGCGACCGCGAGATAAACCGGCCAAACCACGCTGACGACGACGAAGGGCGTATATAGCCGCTCGATCGCGCCCCTAGGGAAGGTGCCGCGGTCGGGTAGCATCCACAGCGTCACCATCAACATCGCCACGATCGGCAGCGTCAGGTAGACGATCGCCGCGGGCGGCAACGCGACAATCAGCGCGCCATATCCGGCAGCCGCCGCCAGCTTGATGGCGAACACGGCGACGCGGCGAAATGGCGACACTTCGACGGGGTCGCGCGAATAAAGTGCGAGCGTTGGCACGGGGCGATGAAACACGGGTTGAACGCTCCGTCGGTGACAGCGTCAGGCTATGCCAGCGCCGCCCGTGCCGGCGCAAGCGGCGGTTATGTCTTCCTTCGGGAATTCGCCATCGTCGCGCCGCAACCGATATCAGGCAAAACTTATGGCACTTCGAGGCTCATTTGTTGCAAAGCTCGTAACCTTAAAGTAACGATATGTAAGGCCCGAAGAATGGTCGGCCTTGGCTTTGGGGATGGTTTCAATGGGCACGGCACATCCCCTTGAGCATAATCGGTCCGACCACTTTACCCGTAGTCGTCAGTATGACACTGACAAGTCAGCAAATTCGGCGATCTCCGGCGATTCGCTGGACCAGTCGTCCGTGAGCGGCCCACTTCATGACGAAGCTTCGTTCGTCTTGCCGACTGACCGAATCACCGATCATCCGGCATCGGACGTGGATTTCAAGCCGCAGGCCAGCACCCGAGAGTTGCTCTTTGTCCTTGTGCTCGTTCCGGCCGGGTTCTTCATCTGGTTGCTCTTTATCGCGCCGCTAAGCGGGTACATGTGACGCGATCAAGTAACCAAGTTTCGCGCGCTTCCCGGTCAGATCACGGCATCTGCGCTCGCGCCGCGCCCTTTTAATTTGGGCTGGCAATCGTCGCGGCGACGCGTGGTGCCAGCCAGTCGGTCAGCACCGCGGCGCCGTGGCGGTTGAGGTGCGCGACATCGCCGTACAGCTCGCTCCGGCTCGACAGGAACGAGGCATCGAGGATCGGGCCGAACTGTTCGTAGAATGCGCGCTCCTGGATCGCATGCGGCCCGGTATAATAAGGCAGGAACAGGAAGATCACCTTGGCGCCGCTCGCTTTGGCGGCGCGCGCCATCCGTGCAACGTAGATTCGCTCGTCGCCGAACTCGACATCGGCAAGCGCGCGCCCGAGCGCCGGCGGATGGACCCCGGCTTCGTAGCGCCGGACCTGCGCCGCAAGGATCGCCGGATCGATCGGGTGGTCGCGATCGATCGTCTTGCCGTCGTCGGTATGGAAGGCGAAGGCGTTGTCGTTGTTGCTCCCCGCATAATGTGCCGGGTCGGGCCGCGGGCGCAGGCCGAAATAATCGGGGGCGAAGCGGGCGGCGAACAGCCTGAGCTGGCGATACGGCAGATAGGCGAGGTTCGCGGCATAGGTCAGGTTGCCGACATACCCCGGGTCGACGACATCGCTTGCGGGCGCCACGTATTTATACGCCGGATGCCCATAGCGGCTCGGCTTTTCGATCACCCCGATGATGACGAGCCGCGGGTGCTTGGCGGCGAGCAATTCCTGCAGGATGACCCAGTGCAGGTCGCGACCGTTCTCGGGGAGGGCGAAGTTGACTGTCGTCACCGGCGCGCCGCCTGCGCGGAGATCGGCCTGCAGCCGCGCCGAATCGACCCCCGCGCCCCAGCGTGACGAGCCGAGCACCGCGACGTCGATCGGTGCCGGGTCGTAGTGGATTCGCTCATAGATCCACTGAATCCGCGCCTGGATCGTGTTCGCCAGCGTGCCGAAGCGCTGGTACGGATTGTCGGGCAGCGCCGCTGCCGCCGCCGCCGCGAACAGCGCGAAGCCGATCACGCCCAACAGCTTGCTGATCCAGCGCGGCGACCGCATCTCGCGGCGTCAGAAGTTGAAGTAGAGGAACACGGCCGCGCCGCGCTGGATGAACATCACCGCCGCGAACAGGACGATGCCGGCGAACGCCATTCCTGGCACGGTCGGGCGCCAGCGCCACATCAAGGGCGGATGGTTGACCCCGGCCCACGTGCCGAAATTCACCGCCGGCCGGTAGCGGGCCATGATCTGCTGCGTGTTCGGGAAGGCGGCGACGATGAAGATCGTTGCCGCGAGCATCACCGCGAGTTCGGCGGGCAGCGCCGGGACGGTCGCCGGATCGAGCGTGCTCGTCGACAGGCCGTCGAAACCGAGCATCGCCTTCGAGATCGTCCACGCATCGCCGAGCGAGCCGGCGCGGAACATGACGTTGGTGAAGCCGAGCGCGAACAGCGTCAGCGCATGGTAGAATATCATATCCCAGCGCCCGACGACGACCGGCGGCAGCTTCGACTTGCGCCGCGTACGATTGAGTCGCTTGCGCCGCTCGCGCCAGATCTCGTTCACCAGCACGTAGACCGCGTGCATCAGGCCGAAGATGATGAAGGTCCACCCCGCGCCGTGCCACACGCCGGAGAGCAGGAAGGTGAGCAGCGTCGGCACCGCGACGCAGGCGACGAACGCGCTCCAGCCGGTCAGGCCGCGGGCGAGGGCCCAGCGGTTCATCGGCAGCGCGATCGGCTGGTAGACATAGGCGAGCAGGAAGCGCTGCAGCGTCATGTGCCAGCGGCGCCAGTAATCGATGATGCTCGCGGCGCGCAGCGGCGAATGGAAATTGAGCGGCAGCTTGACCCCGAACATCCGCGCCAGCCCGATCGCCATGTCGGAATAGCCCGAGAAGTCCATGTACAGCTGGAGCATGTACGTCACCGCCGCCGTCCAGCCGCGGACGAGATCCCACGGCTGCGCGTCGACATGGGTGAACAGCGGGTTGGCGTAAGCCGCAAGGCTGTCGGCGATGACGGTCTTCTTCGCCAGTCCGATGGTGAAGATGACGAGGCCGATGACGAGGTTGCGGGTCAGCAGCCGGGTGAACAACGGGCTCCGCAGCTGCGGGATGATCTCCGAATAATGGACGATCGGCCCGGCGAGGAGCTGCGGAAAGAACGAGGCGAACAGGCCGAACTCGACCGGGCCGGTCCCTTTGACGACGCCGCGTGCAGAATCGACGAGGTAGGCGATCTTCTGGAAGGTGAAGAACGAGATCGCCAGCGGCAGGACGATGTGGTGGAGGGTGAAGTCCTGCCCCGTCACCGCGTCGACGTTGTCGACGACGAAGTTCGCATATTTGTAATAGCCGAGCAGCGCGAGGTCGGTCGTCAGCCCCAGCGCGAGCCAGACCTTGACCGCGACCGGCCGGTCCTTCGCCCGCGCCCGCTGGATGATGCCGCCGACGACGTAGTTGAAGACGATCGCGAACAGCAGGATCGGCAGGTCCTGCGGCCGCCACCACGCGTAGAATACCAGGCTGGCGAGCGACAGCACGACTGCCGCGGCGCCGCGACCAATCCACCGGCCCGCCGCATAGAAGGCGATCAGCGCAACCGGCAGGAAGCCGAAAATAAAGACGAAACTGTTGAAAAGCATGCGTCAGCCCGCCCCCGCCGGGGATTGCCGGCCTCTCATCGCGCCGCCCCGACGACGGGCGGTGGGTAGCTGCCGCCGGGCAAGGCGGCAAGCGCTGCATGCGTTGGCGGCAGCAGCCGTGCGGCGGCGGCGGCGACCCGGTCGCTGGCGATCATCGCGCCGGCGTGGTTGAGGTGGGCGAAGCTTTGATACATTCCGGGGTCGCGGGCGAGATCGGCATAGCTCTCGACGGCGCCAAGCCGGGAATAGAAGTCGCGACCCTCGATCACCGGCGACGCTTCGAACTGCGGCAGATAGACGAAGATGATCTTCGTCCCGTGCGCCGCTGCGAGCCGGGCGATCTGCGTCAGATACACCGGGCTGTCGGCGTCGGTGATCGGCTGGGCGAATTCGGGAACGACCGACGGCTTGCGGGTCGCCTCGAATTCGCGCCGCTCGGCGCGAAGAAAATCGGGGGTCCGCGGCACCTGCATGTCGATCACCACGCCGTCGGCCATCGTCTGCGTGGTCGTATAGTCGGTCGGCAGCGTCGCATAGCGGGCCGGGTCGAACGCCGTGCGCAGGCCGAAGAAGTCGGGAAACAGCGACGCCGCGAACAGGCGCATCTGCCGGTACGGCAGATAGGTTATATCGTAGAGCGAGTTGTGCAGGAACGGCGCGGGCGGCCACGCCACGGCGGCCGATGGGGCGACGTATTTGAAGCCCGGGTGCCCCCAGCGATTATACTCTTCGTTGATCGAGATGATCAGCAGCTTGGGCTGCTTGACCTTGAACAGCTCGTCGACGACCGCCCATTCGAGGTTCCGGCCGTCCTCGATCACCGACATGTTGGCGACCGTCGCCGGATGCCCGAGCGCGGCGATGCGCGCGGCGATGCGCGGCGCGCTCAGGCCGATCTGCGACCGCGACGAGCCGATGATCGCGACGTCGACCGGGCGCGGGTCGAAGTGGATGCGCTCGTACGACCACGCCGCATTGCCGTACAGCGTGCCCTCGACCTGCTGCCACCGCTGATAGGCATTGTCGGGGAGCGCCGCCGCGGCGACTGCCGCGATCAGCGCCGACGCGAGGATGCCGAGGAAGGCGGCTGCCCAGTTCAGGTGTCGCATGCCGGTTCAGTCGCCGACGACGAGGCGCATCGGCAAGTCGGGAGCATTGTAGCCGGCCAGGTCGAGCCGCCAGACCGTGGTGCCGTCAGCCGCGGTCTCGACCAGTGCGAAACCGAGCTTGCCGTAATGCTCGGCGACCATCTTGTTCTTCGCCGACGGAATGTACCGCCCGGTCAGCGCGGTCGCGCCACCGGCGCGCGCCGCGGCGACGATCTGCGCGAGCACCGCTTCCTCCATCCGCCGGCCAAGGACGCGGCAGCTCATCAGCCACGTGTCGATCTCCCACGTCGTCCGGTCGACGATGATGACCGAGATCATGCCGTTGTCGCCGAAACGGTCGGTCAGCCGCACCTGCAGGGTCAGCTTGGCCGGGTCGGCCTCCAGCTGTGCGACCTGCGCCTCGGTATAGCGCCGCGTCGTCAGGTTGAACTGGTTCGACTTGTTAATCAGCTGCGCGATCCGCGCGCGGTTCACCGCGTCGAAGCCGCGGAAGTCGGCGGCCATGTCGAGCGAGGCGAGATAGCCCGCCATGTCGCTCGTGCCCGCAAACGCCGCGCGTTCGGCGTTGGCGCGGTACTGGTCGGCGCGGTCGCGGTCCTCCTGCGCGAAGGCGACCGCCTCGAAATAGCCGGCGACGAGCAGCGCGCGGGGATACAGCGCGGGGTCGGCGGGCAGCTCGGGGACGGCGACGACCGGCAGTTCGCGGCGGACCTGCGCGCGCTCGACCGGATTGTCATCGAGGAAGACGAGGCTGTCCAAGCCGATGTTCAGCGCCGAAGCGATCGCGCGGAGATTGGTCGCCTTGTCGCCCCAGTTGGCGACGAACGCGGCGATGTCGCTTTCCTTCAGCGGCATGTCGGGGTGGTCGCGGAACGGGATCCGCGCGACATCGTCGTCGTTCTTCGAGCAGACCGCGAGGATGATGCCGCGCGCGCGCAAGGCCAACGCTGCCTGCTGGATCGCGAGAAATGCCTCGCCCTTCGCCGAGCCCTGGCCGAGCGCGATGCCGTCGACGCCGTCGTCGCCGATCACCCCGCCCCACAGCGTGTTGTCGAGGTCGAGGACGAGGCACTTGCGCGTCGTCCCGCGGAGCGCCGCGACGGTCCGCGCGACGACATCGGCGTAGAGCGGGATCAGGTCGGGATCGAACGGCAGCTTGGCCGCGTGCCACTGGCCGGCGTCGTGCCAGCGATCGAGGCCCACCCAGCCGGCGACCCGGGCGATGTCGACGAGGACGATGCGCTTGTCGTGTGCCCAGCCGGCGAGGCGGACGTTGATCGCCGCGACCTGGGCGGCGACCGATCCGCTTTCGACCGCGTCGAAGCTGCCGAACAACGGCTCGGCGGGCGGTACGATCGTCGCGACCATGACCCCGCCTGCCGCCGATGCGGCGAGGCCGGCGATCATCGCCTCGAGCAGCGCCGCCGCCGACCCAACCGCGGCCTCGGCCTCGGCGGCGGTCGCCCGCGCCCGGTCGAGGCCGAGCGTGCGATGGTCGAGGGCGACATAGGCGAGGTCGAAGCCTGCCGAGCGGAAGCTTCCGCCGACGTCGATCGCGTCCTGCACCGCGCTGCCATAGTCGCCGCCGACGACGGTAAGGGCGACGCGGTGGCGGAGCGCGCTGGCGACGATCGCCGGCTCGATCATGCCGAGCGTTCCCGAGCCGATCACGCCAAGTCGCGCGCGTGCAAGCGTGCCCGAGGGCGGGTTGGTCGCGAGATACGACGTCGTCGCCGACGCGAGCTGGCCAAGCTGGTTAAGGTCGAGGCGCGCGAGCGAAAGCTCGTACAGGCGTTCGTCGACACCGGCGGCGTCACCCGCGGCAATGGTGGCGCGGACCGCTTTCAACCGGGTGCGGAAGTCGGGCGGGACATCCTCCAGCCACGCGAGTTCGGCGAACATGCGGGATCCCCGTTCGTTCAGGCGGGCAATTTTGCCTGGATGACCCGGGCGAGATCACCGACATTCTTCAGGTCGGCAATCTCTTCGTTGAGAAACTTAATCTTAAAGAGTCTTTCGAGCGTAATGATGAACCGAATATGACTAAGACTGTCCCACTCGTCGACGTCGTCGGCTGAGGTTGACGCGGTAACATCGAGGTCGTCGACATCGAAGACATCGACCATCACGTCGGCAATCTTGGCGATGATTTCGTCAACCGTCATCGACTGCTCTCTTGTTCGGCCCGCGCAAGCTGGTTACCGGTGGACGATGATTTACGCTGCACCGCAGTATCAAGGCCCGGCTAACCATGCAACCGGCTTGGCCGGGCGATGACCGCGGGGGGCACGCGCGAGATCGCCATCGGCCTGCTGTGGCATTCAGACCGGTCGGGCAATCTCGGGGTCGGCGCGCTGACTGTCGGCGATATCGCGCTCGCACGCGGCGTGGCGGCCGAACTCGGGCTGACGCCGCGCTTCACCATCCTCGGCTTCGGCGACGCGGGAAAATCGTACATCACCGATGCCGACGTCGAATTTTCCGCGCTCGGCGCGCGGACGATCCCCGGGTTCATCGCGCGCGTCGGCCGCCTCGACTGCGTCCTCGATATCGGTGCGGGCGACAGCTTTACCGACATCTACCCGCTCAAGCGCTTCGCCTGGATCGTTCTGTCGAAGGTCGTGACGATCGCGCGCGGGGTGCCGCTCGTTTTAGCGCCGCAGACGATCGGGCCGTTCACCCGCGGCAGTGCGGCCAAGCGGCTATTGGGACGGGGGGCAGCATGGACCGTGCGACGCGCGTGCGCCGTCGTTGTGCGCGACGATAAATCGCTCGACGCGGTCCGCACGCTGGCTCCCGGGGTCGAGCCGGTCTATGGGGTCGACGTCGCTTTTGCGCTGCCCTGGACGCCGCCGCCGGCGACGCCGGGCCTTCGGATCGGCATCAACGTCTCGGGGCTGCTCTGGCGCGGCGGCTACACCGGGCGCGGC
>CAXTPH010000086.1:0-9942 GCA_964245955.1 uncultured Sphingomonadaceae bacterium
ATGGTACCGCTCGCGCTGGTCGTTGTCGTCGGCCTGGCCGGCTGCGCGAAGAAAGCCCCCCCACCGGCACCGGCACCGGCGCCGCCGCCGGTGGCGGCTCCGGCCGCACCCGCGGCCGCCCCGATGCCGGCGCCGATCCAGCTCACCCGGAAGCAGCGGATCTCGAATGCATTGAGCGCGCTCAACAGCGGTCAGGTCGCAGAGGCGCGCGTCGGCATCGTCGACATGCTCGCGGCGACGCCGGGCGATCCGGTGGCGACCGATCTGCTCAAGCAGATCGACACCGATCCCAAGGTCCTGCTCGGCGAGCGCAGTTTCGCCTACGAAATTCATCCCCGCGAAACGCTGGCGATGATCGCGCGCCGCTTCCTCGGTGACGCCAACCGCTTCTGGGCACTGGCGCGCTACAATAACATCGCGGTGCCGTCGAGCGCCGGGGCGGGACGCGTCATCCAGGTGCCGGGGACGGCACCGGCGCGGGCGGCGCCCCGCGTCGTGCCGCCGGCGGACACAGCGGCGAAGTCAGCGCCAGCGGCAGCGGCGGACGGCAGCCAAAAGCGCGGACCGACGCCGGCCGACATTGCGACGGCAAACCGCCTGCGCGGCGCCGGGCTCGACGAAATGGCCCGCGGGTCGATCGACAAGGCCGTCGGCTTGCTCGAACGCGCGGCAGCGCTAAATCCCCAGGACAGTGCGATCCAGGCGGACCTCAGCCGGGCGAAGAAGGTTCAGGCGACCTTGCGCCACTAAGACTTGGCTAGCGCCGCGCGGGTCCGATCAGCGTCGCTTCGTTGTCGTCGTCCTCGTCGTCGTCGATACTTGGCGACGGTGGGGCGACGAACGACGGCGTGGAACCGGTCGACGGTGATTGACCGATCTGCGTGCGATCGGCGCCCTCGTCCCAGAGCGACGTGTCGACGGCTTCGGGCGCACGCTCGACCGGCATCTCCGGCGCGCCGAAATCGTTGTCGGGTTGAGGCTCGGGATCGTGGCTGGGCAGATGCTCCGCGTGCTCGACCGGATCTGCGCCCATCGCGATCGGATCGGCGGGCGGCGCGACTTCGGGGACTGGGGCCGAGACCGGGGTATCGAGCGCGAGATGCTCGACCGAATCGATCCGCGCCTGCAAGGCGTTGGCGGCAAGATTGAAGCTATCGAACAGTTCGCCGAATTCGTCGCGGCGCTTGTGCGAAATCCGGAAGTCGAGGTTGCCGCCGGCGACCTCGAGCAGCGCCGCTTTCGTCCGCCGCAGCGGGACCGCGAGCGCGCGCGCGCCGAAGTAGCTGGTCAAGGCCACGCCCGACACGGTGATCAGGCCGAGCACGGCGAGCAAGATCTGCGACAGCCGCGCTGCGGCCTCGAGGCTCTGCTTGCTGACCTCGACATCGACCTGGCCGAAGCTGCGACCGGCGTAGGTGATGGGGCGGATGAACCGGAACACGCCGGGCCCGTTGGTGCCATCCTGCGACAGGATCGTCAGGCCGTCACGGCGCGAAATGACATCCCCGCCGTGCGGCGCATCATAGGCTTTGCCCGCCAGCGCGGCATCGCTCGAGGCATGGATCACCCCATCGGCACCGATGACGACGATGCGGCGGATCGTCGGGTCGTCGCTCGCGCTGCGCACGAACGCCTCGACCGGCAGCCAGTCCTGCTGCGCGGCCGGGAGGGTCGCGTTCTCGACGGCGCGAAGCGCGGCGTTGCTCGCGACGAACGACGAGATCGCGTCGCCCGAAGCGACGGCGACCTTCTCCATCGATGCGTACTGCCGCGTCAGCACCGTCCCGATCGCCGCGCCAAGCAACAAAGCGGTGATCACCGCCAGCATGATCGGCAGCCGCACCTGGATCGGCAGATAGGCAGGGCGCGCGCCGGCTTCGGCCCCGACCGCGGTCAGCGCGGACAGTTCCTTGCGCATCGCCTCGGCCAGTTGATGCCCGTCGGCGAAGCGGAGCGCGGGTTGCTTCGACAGCAATTTCGACACGATGAACTGGAGGCCACCAGGGGTCGTCGGCGCGACGTCGGCCAGAGGGTCGGGATCGCGCTGGACGATCTGGATCGCAAGGGTCGCCGAACTGCCGCCCTGGAACGCCCGCCGGCCCGACAGCATCTCGTACATGACCGCGCCGACCGAGAAGAGATCGCTGCGCCCGTCGATTGCGCCGCCGAGCGCCTGCTCGGGGCTCATGTAGCGCGGCGTGCCGAGGACCTGGCCGGCCTGGGTACGGACGCTCTCGGCCTCGAACAGCATGTCGCCGACGCGGGCGATGCCGAAGTCGAGCAGTTTGACGCTGCGGCCATCGGGGGCGACGATGATATTCGATGGTTTGATGTCGCGGTGAACGACGCGTTGTGCATGGGCGAAGGCGAGCGCCTCGGCGAGCTGGATGCCGATCTGGAGCGCGGTGATCGGATCGAGGGGGCCGGCCTGCAGCAGCTGGTCGAGCGGCTTGCCCTCGAGCAGCTCCATGACGATGTACGGCGTGCCGTCTGCCTCGCCGACATCGTAAATTGTCACGATGTTGGGATGGCTCAGCGCGCCCGCGGCCTTGGCCTCGCGCAGGAACCGGTCGGCGTACTGGCGGTCGCGCAGGAATTCGGACTTGAGCAGCTTTACCGCCAGCGGGCGCGCGATCTGCGGATCGAAGGCACGATACACATCGGCCATCGCGCCTTCGCCGATCCGACCTTCGATTCGGTAGCGGCCAACGATTTCCAGCACTTCTTTGTCGTCCCTGTCAGGCGGGCTGTTGCCCGCCTTGATCTGGCTAATAGGACAGAATAACAAAGATTCGCAACCGTGTCGGGGTGAGTGCTGGTGATCGACCGGATTGACGCCAACGTCCTGCTGGCTCCCTTCGAGGGGGCATTCGTCGGCGACAATGTGCGTGAGGGCGGACCGGGCTCGGACCTATACTTGCGGATCAAAGACGAGCGTGTTGCGGCGCGAATTGCCGAACGCGCGGCGAGCAATGCCGAAAGTGACAGCGATCCGCTGCGCGCCGGCTTGGTGCACTGGTCGAGCCTCGCCGACGGCGCGATGCGGTTGCTGACCGATCATGGCAAGGACCTTGAAGTCGCCGCATGGCTGACCGAGGCGTTGCTGCGGACCGGCGGTATCGCCGGCCTCGGCGACGGGTTCGTCTTGCTCGACGGGCTGATCACCCTATTCTGGGACGCCGGACTATGGCCCGAGGCCGACGAGGACGGCGACGAGACACGGCTCAGCGCGCTGTTCGGACTGTTCGGCCGCGGCGGCACCGGGACCCTGCTGCAGCCGCTCAAGCTGCTGCCGCTGTCCGATCGGGGCGGCATCGCGGTGACGCTGTGGTCGGCCGAAACCGCGTTCGCGCCGCCGCCGCCGCGAAGTGCCGACGAGGACGTTCAGGCGCTCGCCGACAAGCGACGGAGCGAAATGGTCGACGCGGTTGCGAATGGCATCGGGCGGTCGTCGCGCCCGTTTCTCGTCGCGCTGCGGCAGGACTTGGCGCACGCGGCGGCGTCGCTGGAAGCGCTTATGCAGACGATCGACCGGGTCAGCAGCGTCGGCCGGTTCGGCTCGCAGATCGCGGAGCCGCTGGCCATGGCGATCAAGTTGCTCGACGACAATGCCGGCAATCTCTTCGCGACCACACCGGCCGAAGCCGCGGCGGTTGCCGCGATCGGTGCCGATGTTTCGGCCGGCGCGGTGGCCCCGCCGGCAGCCGTGACGTCGCGCGACGACGCGCTCAATCAGGTCCTGACGCTCGCCGATTTCTTCGACCGGAACGAGCCGCAGTCGCCCGTCGGCCTGTCTTTGCGCGAAGTCGTCCGTCGCGCACGGCTGCCGCTCGAGGCGCTGCTGTCGGAACTTTTGCCGGACACAGCGACGCGTGCGCTTTTTTTACAGCGCGCCGGTATTCGAATCGCGAGTTCGGACGTTGAGGCACTGGAATGAATCTGGGAGGCTGTGATGGATAGCGTTCACGACAAGCTCAAGAAGGTGCGCAAGCCGCGCGTTCATATCACGTACGATGTCGAGACCGAGGGTGCGGTCGAGGTGAAGGAACTGCCGTTCGTGGTTGGCGTGATGGGTGATTTCTCGGGCGATCCGACCGAGCCGCTCGCCCCGCTCAAGGATCGCAAGTTCATCCAGATCGACCGCGACAATTTCGACCAGGTGCTGCGCCGGATGGCCCCGGGGCTGCAATATCGGGTCGAGAATACGCTCGCCGAAGACGGCTCGGAGATGGTCGTCAATCTGAAATTCGAATCGCTCGACGACTTCGAGCCCGGGCGGGTGATCGAGCAGGTAAAACCGCTCAAGCATCTGCTCGAGACCCGCAACAAGTTGCGCGATCTCATGACCAAGGCCGATGGCTCCGAGCAGCTCGAAAGCTTGCTCGAATCGATCCTCAAGGATCAATCGAACCTCGACCGGTTGAAGCGTGAACTCGATCCGACCGCCGATGCGGCGGCGACCAAGGAGGTTTGAGCCATGGCTAGCCGCTTTCAGGCCGACCCGCGCAGCAACACCGTCCAGGAAGGGGCGAGCGTCCTCGATCAGGTGATCGGGGCGACGAAGCAGACCGAGGCCTCCGAGGTCACCGAGCTGCTTCGCGCCCTTACCGACGAGGCCACCGCCGGGACCGTCACCTTCCCCAAGAACCTGATGGTGACGATGCGCGACGCCATCGCCAAGCTCGACCAGATGATGTCGAAGCAGCTCGCCGAGGTGATGCACAACGAGAAGTTCAAGGCGCTCGAAGGATCGTGGCGCGGTCTGCACTATCTCGTCCAGAACAGCCTCACCGGCCGCGACCTCAAGATCCGGGTGATCAACGCGTCGAAGCGCGACCTCGCCCGCGACCTGTCGAAGGCGGTCGAGTTCGATCAGTCGACGCTGTTCAAGAAGATCTACGAGAACGAGTTCGGCACGCCGGGCGGCGAGCCGTACAGCGTTCTCGTCGGCGACTATTACTTCGGCAACGGCCAGGAAGACATCGAGCTGCTGCGCAACTTGTCGGGGGTGGCGGCGGGTGCCTTCGCTCCGTTCGTCGCCGCGGCGGCACCGAGCATGTTCGGCTTCGACAGCTTCGAGGAGTTGTCCAAGCCGCGCGATCTCGCCGACAAGTTCCAGGCAACCGAATTCAGCAAATGGCGCAATTTCCGCGACACCGAGGACAGCCGCTTCGTCACGTTGACGATGCCGCGCGTCCTTGCCCGGCAGCCGTATGGTGAAACGACCAAGGCGGTCGACGAGTTCGGTTACGAAGAAGCCCCGTTCGATGCGAATGGTGCGCCGAAGCCGATGAAGCACGGCGATTATTGCTGGATGAACGCGGCCTATGCGCTCGCCCAGCGGATGACGAATTCCTACTCGGAGTCGGGCTGGACGACGGCGATCCGGGGGGCCGAGGGCGGCGGCAAGGTGGCCAACCTGCCGACCCATCTGTTCCAGTCGGACGACGGCGACATGTCGGAACAGTGCCCGACCGAGATCGCGATCACGTCGCGCCGTGAGAAGGAGCTGAGTGACCTCGGTTTCCTGCCGCTGTCACACTATAAGAACACCGATTATGCGGTGTTCTTCGGTGCGCAGACGACGCAGCGGCCCAAGAAGTACGATCGTCCCGAAGCGACCGAGAACGCGGCGATCTCGGCGCGGCTGCCATACATCATGGCGACGTCGCGGTTCGCGCATTATCTCAAGGTGATGGCGCGCGACAAGATCGGCTCGTTCATGGAGGTCGAGGACGTCTCGATCTGGCTCAACCGCTGGATCCTCAACTACGTCAACGCGGCCGAGGGCGGCGGGCAGGAAATCCGGGCGAAGTTCCCGCTGCGCGAAGCTCGGGTCGAGGTGACGGCGGTGCCGGGATCGCCCGGCAGCTACAACGCCGTCGCCTATCTGCGGCCGTGGCTGCAGATGGAGGAATTGACGGCATCGCTCCGCCTCGTCGCGCGCATCCCGAAAAAGGCCTAGCTCGGCGCGCGTGCTCGCCGCCCGTGATACCCAGGCCGCCGACGAGGTTGCGCCGGCGTTGGCGGCCGATTTCGTCGCGCGGCTCGGGCTGGGCCTGATCGCCGGCGAAGCGGTCGCCGACTTCGTCGCGGCGCCGATCGACGTCGCGCTGATGCAGTGGTTCGGCGACGACGTTCCCGCTACGGCATCGCTGCTGCGGCTTCGGCTCGACCGGGCGATCGCTGCGATCGATGCGGCCTTGTCGGCGGCCGTGACGGCGCTGATCGGCCATCCGCGGTTCCGGGCGCTCGAAGCGGCGTGGCGTGGGGTGGCGTGGCTAACCCAGAGCCTGCTGCCCGACAATATGACCCGGCTGCGGCTGCTCGATGTCCGCTGGCACGAGCTCGCCCGCGATCTCGAGCGCTCGCCCGAATTCGATCGCAGCGCGCTGTTTATCAAGATCTACGAGGATGAATTTGGCACGCCGGGCGGGACCCCGTATTCGCTGCTGATCTCGCTGCACGAGGTGCGTCACCGGCCCGCGCCGGGGCATCCGGTCGATGACATCGCCGCCCTGCGCAACCTGTCGACCGTCGCTGCCGCAGCCTTCGCGCCGCTCATTCTCAATGCTTCTCCGGCGCTGTTTGCCGTCGACACGCACGCCGACCTCGACCTGCGGCGGTCGCTGGCGGCGCAGTTCCGCCAAGTCGAATATAATCGGTTGCAGGCGTTGCAGCGCCACCCCGATACCCGGTTCCTCGGCCTCGTCGCGCCACGGATCGTGGTTCGGGCACCGTGGTCGCGCGCGTCCTTGCCCGATGTCGGCTTTCGCTATACCGGCCACGACCGCGCGCTGACCGCAGGCGGCGCGCTGGCCATCGCCCATATTGCGATGCGTTCGTTCAATGACCATCGCTGGCCGGCGTCGCTGACGGGCACGGTGCGCGACGAGCTCGCCGGCGGCCTGATCACCGGCCTGCCCGAGATGTCGTTCAACACCGATCGCGCGGGCGTGGCGATCCAGCCGCCGATCGAACTCAACCTTTCCGAAACGATCGACCGCGAACTCAACGACGCCGGCATCATCGCGATCCGCCGGGTGCGCGATACGCCGTGGCTGGCGATCTATAGCATGCCGTCGCTGTATAGGTCCGAGGCGGTCTATCACCACGACGCCGCGCGGGCGAACGAGCGGCTGAGCAGCATGCTGAGCTACATGCTGTGCGTCGGCCGTTTCGCGCATTACATCAAGGTCATCGGTCGCGACATGATCGGTTCGACCGGCTCGCCCGCCGAGGTCGAGACGCGGCTGCAGCGCTGGCTCAATACCTATACGACGACCGGTGACCGGCTGAGCCCCGAAATGCAGGCGCGCTACCCGCTCGAGGAGGCGCGCATCCGTGTCGTCGATGCGCCCGGACGGGCCGGGGCGCTCGAATGCTCGGTCTGGTTGCGGCCGCATTTCCAGATTGACCAGGCGGTATCGGAATTCCACCTTGTCACCGTCGTCGCCCAGCCGAATTGAGAAAAGGAAGACGATGAGCCTCCGCGACCATATTCGTGACGCCGATCTCGACGGTGCCCGGACGGCGCTGGTCGAGGCCGTCCGCGCCAACCCGTCGAGCGCCCGCGACCGCCTGGCGCTGGCGGACCTGCTGATCGTGCTCGGTGATCTCTTGCGGGCCGATACCCACCTCGACGCGGCGCAGAGCCTCGATACGACTTTTGCGCTTCCCGTAGCGCTGGCCCGTCAGCTGATCCGCGCCGCCACGTGGCGCAACGAGACCTTCGTCGCCGGCCGACCGCCCGACCTCGTCACGCCGCCGACCGCCGCGGTCGGTGCCGCGATGGCCGCGCTCCTTGCCGCGCGCACGGGGACCCGTGTCGACGTCGAGGAGGTTGAAACCGACATCGCCGGGACGATCGACGACCGCGCGTTCAGCGGCTGGCGCGACGCCGACGACCGGACCGCCGGCGTGCTCGAAGTCCTGACGTCGACCGGCACCTATGTCTGGGTCCCGTTCGAGCACGTCCGCGGCTTGCGGTGGCGGCCGGTCGAGCGCCTGCGCGATACGATCTGGCGCCCGGCCGAGCTTGATGTCGCCGAGGGGCCAAGCGGCGTCGTCTATTTGCCGGTGATCTATCACGCGAGCGCCGCCGAACAGACGCCGGAGCAGCGGCTCGGCCGGGCAACCGACTGGATCGACGGCGCGACGGTCCGCGGGGTCGGATTGCGGACGTGGCTGATCGGCGACGACGCGGTCGGCCCCGGCGATTTCGCGCTGCTCACGGTCACGGCGTGAGTACCGCGTCCCTGCTCGACCGGCTGTCCGACGGTCCGCGCGGGCACGAGGTGACGGTGCAGCGCGAAGGCATCCGCCGCGACCTCGAAGCGTTGCTGAATACCCGCCGTCGTTTACTGACGAGCTCGGCTACGCTCGAGGATCTCGAAGGCTCGCTCCTCGACTACGGGCTCGACGACTTCACCCACGAATCACACATCTCGGAAGCGTTCCGCGACGAGTTCGTCGAAAGCGTCGAGCGCCTGATCCGCCGCTTCGAGCCGCGGCTCACCCGTTTCGAGGTGACGATCGTTCCCGATCAGGACCAGCTCGATCGCACCCTGCGCTTCCGCATCGCCGGGTTGGTGACGCTCGGCGGCATGCTCCAGGAACTTCAGTTCGACAGCCACGTCGACCCGGTGCGCGGTCATTTCGTCGTCCGGCCGTGAGCGGGGGCCCGCGCGATGTTCGATGACCTGCTCCCTTATTACAACGCCGAGCTGCGCTTCATGCGCGAAATGGCCGGAGAGTTTGCGCGCGCCAATCCCAAGATCGCCGGGCGTCTGCGGCTGTCGTCGAATGCGATCGAGGATCCGCACGTCGGCCGGATGATCGAGGCCTTCGCCTTCCTCGCCGCGCGGACCCGGCTCAAGCTCGACGACGACTTCCCCGAACTGACCAACTCGATGCTGGGTATCCTGCAACCGCACACGCTCGCGGTCTTCCCGTCGATGTCGATCGCCGAGATCGCGCCGCCGGTGGGGCTGCAGCACGAGACGATATTGCCGCGCGGCACCGAACTTGCGACCGAGCCGGTGCGCGGCGAACCGGTACGCTACCAGACGACCTACCCGGTGTCGGTCTGGCCGATCGCCCTGACCGGCGCGCGGATCTCCGGCCTGCCGCTGGCGGCGCCGCGCAACCCGCGTGCGGCGGCTGCGGTCAGCGTTCTTCGCCTCAGCCTCGCCTGCACCGAAACCGATGCCACCTTCGGCAAACTCGGCGTGGATACGCTCCGGGTCCATCTTCATGCCGAAGCGCGCGTCGCGAACATCTTGTACGAACTCATTCTCGGCGGCACCGTGTCGGTCGCCCTTGCCGATTCGGCGGCCGACCCCAACCCCGTCATCCTGCCGGCGTCGTCGATTCGCAGCGTCGGCTTTGCCGATGACGAGGTGTCGGTACCGCTCCCCGCCGCCGCCGAACCCGCGTTGGCCCTGGTCGGCGAATATTTCGCCTTTCCCGACAAATTCATGTTCTTCGACCTGACCGGCCTGTCGGCGAAGACGCTGCGCGACGGCGGGGCAACGATGGAGGTCTTCCTCTATTGCGACCGTTTCGACCCGGCGCTCGAGCGGCTGGTAAACAAGGACCGGTTCCGGCTGTTCTGCACACCGGCGATCAACCTGTTCCGCGACCGCGCCGAGCCGATCCGGCTGACCCCCGGCCGCTTCGACCATCGCGTCGTGCCCGACGCGCGCCGCGAAAGCGTGATCGAGGTCCATTCGGTCGACACCGTCACCGTCACCGACCGGACCGGCAAGGTGCAGGCGTTCCAGCCGTTCTTCGGCATCGGCCGGCCGCGTGCCGGCAGCGATCTGCGCTACTGGCATCTTACGCGCCGCGCCAACCCGCGACCCGAAGGCGGCGACGATGTCTTCATCTCGATGATCGATACCGCCGGCCTGCCGGTCGCCGATGCCGAACTGGTCGCGT
>CAXTPH010000087.1:0-9726 GCA_964245955.1 uncultured Sphingomonadaceae bacterium
GCACCTCAGATCCGGTGTTCGCCCTTGACCCAGCGCACCGTGCCCGAGCTCGCGCGCATCACGACGCTCTCGGTCGTCATGATATGCCCCTTGCGCTTGACGCCGGCGAGCAGCGAGCCGTCGGTCACGCCGGTCGCCGCAAAGATGCAGTCGCCGCGCGCGAGCTCGGTCAGGTCGTACTGCTTGTCGAGATCGGTCACGCCCCACTTCGCCGCGCGCGCGCGCTCGTCGTCGTTGCGGAACAGCAGCCGGCCCTTGAACTGGCCACCGACGCAGCGGAGCGCCGCCGCCGCGAGCACGCCCTCGGGCGCGCCGCCGCTGCCGAGGTAGATGTCGATGCCGGTGTCGGAGTTGGTCGTGGCGATGACCCCGGCAACGTCGCCGTCGCCGATCAGCATGATGCCGCAACCGATCGCGCGAAGCTCCTTGATCAGCGCCTCGTGGCGCGGCCGGTCGAGGACGCACGCCGTGATCTCGGCCGGCGCAACGCCCTTGGCCGCAGCGAGCGCGGTGATGTTCGCCGTCACCGACTTGGCGAGGTCGATCGTCCCCTCGGCATAGCCCGGGCCGATCGCGATCTTGTCCATGTAGACGTCGGGGGCGTTGAGCAGTCCGCCCTCCTCGGCGATCGCCAGCACGGCCAGTGAGTTCGGCCCGTTCTTGGCGCAGATCGTCGTGCCTTCGAGCGGGTCGAGCGCGATGTCGATCTTCGGCCCCGTTCCCTGCCCGCGCCCGACCTTCTCGCCGATGAACAGCATCGGTGCCTCGTCGCGCTCGCCCTCGCCGATGACGATCGTCCCGTCGAAGTCGAGTTCGTTGAGCCCGTCGCGCATCGCCTCGACCGCGGCGGCATCGGCGGCATGCTCGTCGCCGCGTCCGATCTGCGGCAGGCAGGCGATCGCCGCCTTCTCGGTCACCCGGACCATTTCGAGGACGAGGACGCGGTCTAGCGTCGAACTGGCTCGGACCGAACTAGGCTGCATGGAGGCTCCTTGGGATGACGCGGGCTGGTTAGCCCAAAGCAGCGGGCGTGGAAATGAAGATCGGCCCAACCGCCGGAAGGTGACATAAATTCACGGAACGACCGGCTTTTCGCGCGCTTTGACGGGCGCTGCCGACTGGAAGGTGACACGAGTTCACGAAACGACCGGGTTTACCG
The DNA here is from genome assembly GCA_964245955.1 of uncultured Sphingomonadaceae bacterium. Lineage (GTDB taxonomy): Bacteria > Pseudomonadota > Alphaproteobacteria > Sphingomonadales > Sphingomonadaceae > Polymorphobacter_B. The sequence goes on from CAXTPH010000087.1 coordinate 1,160, forward strand.
GTGCTAAACGCCCGGTCACGGCGGCGTCAGAAATCAAGGATGTGCATCATCATCGGCGGGGCGGTGACGCTGTTCGAAGTCGCCATCCGGTCGAGCGCCGCCGCGATCGCCGACTGCCGCACGGCGTGGGTGACCATGACGACATGGACTTCGTCGCCGCTCGTCCCGCGCTGGATCAGGCTTTCGATCGACACGCCGGCATCGCGCAGCGCCGCGGTCAGTTCGGCCAGCACGCCCGGGCGGTCGGCGACCATCAGGCGGAGATAGAAGCGCCCGACGTGCGCGGCGGTGTCGGCGGGGGCGAGCGCCGTCAGCCGCGCGGTCGGCATCGCGAACGCCGGGCCAACCTCGCCGCGGGCGACGTCGATCAGGTCGGCGACGACGGCGCTCGCGGTCGGACCCTCCCCTGCACCGCGCCCGGAGAAGAACAGCCGCCCGACGAAATCGCCCTCGGCGACGACGGCGTTCAACGACCCGTCGACGTGGGCAAGCGGATGCGCGAGCGGGACGAGGCACGGGTGGACACGCTGGAACAGCTCGCCGCCGACCTCGGTCGCGAGCCCGACGAGCTTGATGCGGAAGCCAAGCGTCGCGGCGTGGTCGATGTCGACCGCGGCGACGTGGCGGATGCCCTCGACTGCGACGTGCGCGAAGTCGATCCGCGCGCCGAACGCGATCGCGGCGAGGATCGAGAGCTTGTGCGCGGCGTCGACGCCGTCGATGTCGAAGCTCGGGTCGGCCTCGGCGATACCGAGGCGCTGCGCGTCGGCGAGGACGGCGGCGAACGACAGTTTCTCCGCCTCCATCCGGCTGAGGATGTAATTGCACGTGCCGTTGAGGATGCCGTAGACGCGCTCGATCGCGTTGGCTGCCGCCCCCTCGCGCAGTCCCTTGATCACCGGGATGCCGCCCGCGACCGCCGCCTCGTACTTCAGCGCCGCGCCCTGATTTTCCGCGAGTTGCGCGAGGTCGAGGCCATGGTGCGCGAGCATCGCCTTGTTCGCGGTGACGAACGCCTTGCCGGCGTTCAGCGTCGCCCGCGCGAGCACCAGCGCCGGCCCGTCGCTGCCGCCGATCAGCTCGACGACCGCATCGACATCGTCGCGCGTCGCCAGCTCGGTCGCGTCATCGACCCACGCGAAGCGCGCGAGATCGACCCCGCGCTCGCGTCCCCGGTCGCGCGCCGATACTGCGGTGACGACAATCGGCCGGTCGGCGCGTCGCTCGATCAGCCCGGCATTGGCGTCGAGCAGCTTGACCACCCCCGCGCCGACGGTGCCGAGTCCGGCCAGCCCAACTCGCAGCGGCGCGGTCATCGGGCATAACTTTCGGCGTGGTATTCGTCAAAAGTTGACAGAGTTGACGTTTTCGAACTGCGAAACTGGTCACGTCCCCCGCAGTCAATTCGGACGAAGCAAGTCCCTTTGGCAGCGTCGTAACGGGTCGTGCAAGGCTGGCGGTTCATGCCGACACGCTAGACTGCGCGATTACCTGTAGGACAGCAAAATCGCGCTCGCTGGCGTGCCTCTGTTAACTGGCTGGCAGATTGACGCAGCGACGCGGGGCTCGGCAGACCACGCAACCCACGGTCAATACACGGGTTTAAGCGCGTGACTGCACGGAGCGCGCACACATGCCCGACCACGATCCCGTTCGCCGCAACCTGATGCTCGGCGCCGCCGCCGCCGGCCTCGCCGCCGCGAGCAGCGCAGCGGCGCAACGGACCGATACCGATCCGCGCGTCCTCAACGGCCAGCCGGTACCCGAGCCGACCGCCGATAAAAGCGCAGGGCCGGTAAAGCCCGGTCGCGGGTCGGCGCTCGCGGGCAAGGTTGCGGTCGTCACCGGTGCGGCGCGCGGCATCGGCAGGGCGATCGCCGTCGAGTTCGCCGCCAATGGCGCCGACGTCGTTGCGCTCGATATCGCCGGGCCTGTGTCGACCGCGTCGAATGCCGTTCCGGCGACACCGGCCGAGCTTGATGAAACGGTACGACTGATCCGCGCCTATGGCCGCAAGGGCGAAGCGGTCAGGGCCGACATCCGCGATATCGCCGCGTTGCGCGGCATCGCCGACAAGGTCGAGCGCGATCATGGCAAGATCGATATCGTTGTCGCCAATGCTGCGATCCAGCGGTGGAAGTCTTTGCTGGAGATGGAAGACGCCGACTGGCGCGACGTCATCGACAACAACCTCAACGGCACGGCAAACACGATCCGCGCCTTCGCGCCAAAAATGGTCGCGCGAAACAAGGGCCGGATCATCGTCGTCTCCTCGCTCCAGGGCAAGCACGGGACGAAGGATGCGTCGAGCTATTCGGCCTCGAAATGGGGGATCATCGGACTGATGAAGTCGGCGGCGCTTGAGCTTGGCGAACATAATATCACCGTCAACGCGATCCTGCCCGGCCTCGTCGACACCGCGCTGACTCGGTACGACAAGCGTCTTAGCGAGACGATCGGCGAGACCGGGCGGCAGGCGCCCGAGCATCCGTCGCCGCAGGAGGCGTGGGACATCCGCGCGCCGACGGTGCCGCTCAAGGTCGGCTGGCTCCAGCCCGACGACATCTCGCCGATGGCGGTGTTCCTCGCGTCTGACGCAGCGGCGATGGCGACCGGCGCGAACTTCGAGGTGACCGGCGGCGACAGTGCGAAGACGGTCTAACCCGCCTTCTTCGCCCCCGCGTTGACCCCCATCGATTGCAGATAGCGCTTCACCCCGCGCGCCGCCTGGCGGATGCGGTGTTCGTTCTCGACCAGCGCGATGCGGACGAAGCCCTCGCCCTCCTCGCCGAAGCCGGTGCCAGGCGCGACCGCGACCTGGGCGTGGGTCAGCAGCTGCTTCGAGAATTCGAGACTGCCGAGGTGGCGCAGCGCGGGCGGGATCGGCGTCCAGGCGAACATGCTCGCGCGCGGTACCGGGATGTCCCAGCCGGCGCGGCCGAAGCTATCGATCAGCACGTCGCGGCGGCGGCGATACAGTTCACGATGCTCGGCGATGCAGTCCTGCGGCCCGTTGAGCGCCGCGACCGCCGCCGCCTGGATCGGGGTGAATGCGCCATAGTCGAGGTACGACTTGACCCGCGTCAGCGCCGCGATCAGCGTCTTGTTGCCGACCGCGAAGCCGATCCGCCACCCCGCCATCGAATAGGTCTTCGACATCGAGGTGAACTCGATCGCGATGTCCTTCGCGCCCGGCACCTGCAGGATCGACGGCGTCGGCGGCCCGTCGAAATAGATCTCGGCATAGGCGAGGTCGCTGATCACCCAGATGTTGTGCGCCTTGGCGAACGCCACGACCTGTTCGTAGAAGGCGAGGTCGACCGTCTCGGCGGTCGGGTTCGACGGATAGCCCATCACCAGCACCGTCGGCTTCGGCACGGTGTAGCGCATCGCGTGCTCGAGCTTGACGAAGAAGTCGGGCCCCGGCGACGCCGGAATACTGCGGATCGTGCAGCCGGCGATGATGAAGCCGAACATGTGGATCGGATACGACGGGTTCGGCGCGAGGACGACGTCGCCGGGCGCGGTGATCGCCTGCGCGAGGTTCGCCAGCCCCTCCTTCGACCCGAGCGTGACGACGACCTCGGTTTCGGGGTCGACCTCGACCCCGAAGCGGCGCGCGTAATACGCCGCCTGCGCCTTGCGCAGGCCGGGGATGCCCTTCGACGCCGAATAGCCGTGCGCGTCGGGCTTCGCCGCGACCTCGGCGAGCTTGGCGATGACGTGCGCCGGCGGCGGCGAGTCGGGGTTGCCCATGCCGAGGTCGACGATGTCCTCGCCGCGTGCCCGCGCCGCCGCCTTCATCGCGTTGACCTCGGCGAAGACGTACGGCGGCAGGCGGCGGATACGGTAGAAATCGTCGGACATGGTCGTCTCCCGGCCCGGCCGTGACCGGGCCGGGGAAGATGGGCGTTACTTGGGCGCGTCGGCCGGGGCGTCGCCCTTGGTCATCGTCGACGTCGTCATCTTGTGATGCATCATCTGCTTCTTGTGATGCATCATCATCGGCTTGCCGGCCATCGACCCCGCGTTGTCGCTGTGCCGATCGCCGACGCCGCCGCTGGCATCGGCCTGGGCCGCGCTCATCGCCTTGGGATTATTCGCACCCTGGTCGCACGAGTCGCGCACCGTCGCCGAGCACTTCGGCAGCGGTCCTGCCGCCATCTGCGCCGCCGCGGGAGCCGCAGCCACCAGCATCAATCCACCGATCGCGAACATAGCCTTGATCATCATCGCTGCTCCCTCGGCTCCGGGCGTCAGTGTCGCGGAGCAGATGATGCTATATACCGGCGAAACGACTGCGCAAAGCTGCTTGGCGTAGGCTAAGACACGCATAAATCTGCCCTGGGGAGCCGAGACAATGGCCGACGAATCCGATTCCCGCGCGGTCGCGCGGTGGAGCGACGCGCTGACCCGCGGTCAGGCGATGATGCAGGCGTTCGTCGCGGAGCAGGCGGCCAAGCCGCTCGCGCTCGAAGATCCGCTCGGCCTCGCCGCGACATGGACCGCGATGGCGACGGCAGCAGCGTCCGAGCCCGGCAAGCTGATGGCGGCGCAGGTCAAGTTCATGACCGACAGCATGGCGCTGTGGACCGCGTTCCTCACCGGCGCGCCCGACGCCAGCCCGGTCGCGGCGGTCAAGGACAAGCGCTTCGCCGCCCCGGCGTGGCACGAGCAGCCGGTGTTCGACTTCATCCGGCAGTCGTATCTGCTTGCCGCGGACTTCGTGATGACGGCGACCGGCGACCTCGACGGCCTCGCGCCCGCCGACAAGGCGAAGGCGCTGTTCCATACCCGCCAGATCGTCGATGCGATGAGCCCGGCGAACTTTCCGCTGACCAACCCCGAAGTCCTCGCCGCGACCGAGGCGAGCGGCGGCGAGAACCTGCTCAAGGGGCTCGAGCACATGCTCGACGACATGAGCCGCGGGCGGATGCGGATGACCGACGAGACCGCCTTCACGGTCGGACGCGACGTCGCCGCGACCCCGGGCAAGGTCGTGTTCGAGAACCGGCTGTTCCAGCTGATCCAGTACGCGCCGGTGACTGAGACCGTCTTCGCGACGCCGCTGGTCATCTTCCCGCCGTGGATCAACAAGTTCTACATCCTCGACCTGACGCCCGAGAAGAGCTTCATCCGCTGGTCGGTCGAGCAGGGGCTGACGGTGTTCGTCGTGTCGTGGAAGAATGCCGACGCGTCGACCGCCGACGTCACGCTCGATAACTATGTCGCCGAGGGGCAGCTGACCGCGATCGCCCGGGTGCTCGACGCGACCGGGGCCGAGAGCGTCCACACCATCGGCTATTGCGTAGCGGGGACGGTGCTCGCGGCGACGCTGGCGTTGCTCGAGGCGAAGGGCGAGGCGGCGAAGGTGGCGAGCGCGACCTTCTTCACCGCGCAGATCGACTTCGCCGATGCCGGCGACCTCAGCGTGTTCGTCGACGAAGCCAGCCTCGCGACGGTCGAGAAGAACAGCGCCGCGACCGGCTATACCGACGGCCGGGCGATGGCGACGACGTTCAACATGCTCCGCTCGAACGACCTGATCTGGGGCTATGTCGTCAACAACTACCTGCTCGGGAAGGACTATTTTCCGTTCGACCTGCTGTACTGGAACAGCGACGCGACCAACGTCCCGGCGTGCTGGCACCTTAGCTATCTGAAGGACATGTACCGCGACAACCTGCTGGTGAAGCCCGGCGGGATCAATGTCGCGGGGGTGCCGATCGACCTGCGCAGCGTTCGGACGCCGACGTATATTCAGTCGGGCCGCGACGACCACATCGCCCCGGCGAAGTCGGTTTATAAGATGACGCAGGTCTTCGCCGGGCCGATCCGCTTCATCCTTGCCGGGTCGGGGCATATCGCCGGGGTGGTCAACCCGCCGAGCATGCACAAGTACCAGTATTGGACCAACGACAGCCTCCCGCCGACCCTCGCCGAGTTCACCGCCGGCGCGGTCGAGACCAAGGGCAGCTGGTGGCCCGACTGGATGGCGTGGCTCGCGCCGAAGTCGGGCGAGCAGGTCCCGGCACGGGTGCCCGGGGACGGACCGTTGAAGGTCATCGAGGATGCACCGGGGCGGTATGTGAAGGAGCGCATCTGACGGACGGCCGCGACGGCGTAATTAACCAACGCCGCGGCGGAAGTTGACGAAGTGCACACGAAACACGGGTCGGATCAGGGCCATTCTAGCCGATACGGTACATTCGGCGAGATGGGTTATCCATCGAAATAGGATTTCGCCGACCCGAGCGACTCGCTCTCCGCGCTACCGCCGCGGGCCCATACCCGGCATCACCGGCGGCGGCGGGCGGCTGCGGTCGCGGCGCGGCAGCTGCGCCTGATACGCGACCGCGCAATGCTCGGTGCAATACGGGAAGCCGGTCTGCGAGGGCTTGCCGCAGAAATGGAAATCGGTTTCGCCCGGATGGCCGATCGGCCATTTGCAAACCTTCTCGCTCAGGTCGAGCAGCGTCGTCTTGGCGGGCTTGACCGGGGCGACGGCGCGGGCCGGGCGCTTCGGCGCGGCGCGCGGGGTAACGACGGCGGCGATCGCGGTGCCGGCCGCCTCGAGCGCACCTTCGGCCGCCGCGACAACGCCCTCGATCAGGTCCTCGACGACCTCGCCGAGCTTGACCGGCGACGGTCGCGCCTCGAGGCCGAGGCGGTGCGCCTTGCCGATGACGGCGTTGCGGGTGACGCCCTCGCCGAGCGCCTCGGCGATCTGGCTCGCGGTCATGCCCGATTCCCAGCTGGTACGCAGCAAGGCGATCCGTTCGTCGGTCCATGACATCGGTGCGGGTATTCCTTTCCGTCCCCGTCTTGCGGGGAGCGAGCACGGCGCGCTAAAGCGAACCATGCTCGATAAAACCACCTTGCCGGGGGTCGCCCGCGAACCCGGTGTGACCGTGATCCCGGGCGTCAACTGGCAGGGCCTGCAGACCCTCTATCTGAAGGAAGTTCGCCGCTTTTTCAAGGTCCAGCTCCAGACGGTCTGGGCCCCGGCGATAACGACACTGTTGTTCCTCGTCATTTTCGCGCTCGCGCTTGGCCGGTCGCGGACGAATGTGATGGGGGTGCCCTACGCCGACTTCCTCGGCCCCGGGCTGATCGTCATGGGGATGATCCAGAACAGCTTCGCCAATACGTCTTCATCGCTCCTGATCGGCAAGATCCAGGGGACGATCGTCGACGTGCTGATGCCGCCGCTGTCGTCGACCGAACTGCTTCTCGCGTGGGTCGGCGGCGCGGTGACGCGGGCGTGGCTCGTCGGGATCGCGGTCTATCTGGTGATGCTGCTCGCTCCCGGCGTCGATGTGCCGATCAACAACCTTGCCGTCGTCGTTTATTTCGGGACGATGGGGGCGGTGATGCTCGCGCTGCTCGGCATCCTGACCGGGATCTGGGCCGACAAGTTCGACCATGCCGCGGCGGTGACCAACTTCGTCGTCCAGCCGCTGACCTTGTTGTCGGGCACTTTCTACGCGATCGACAAGGTGTCGCCGCTGATGCGCGGCCTCAGCCATGCCAACCCGATCTTCTACATCATCGATGGCTTCCGCTACGGCTTTCTCGGGGTGTCCGACGGGCTCGCGGGCCAGGGAGCGATCGTCCTGCTCGTGATCGACGTCGCGCTATGGGCGCTCGCCTATCGCCTGCTCAACACCGGCTGGCGGCTCAAGAACTAACGCAGTCGCGGACACGGCGGCAGCTGCGCGCGCACCGCGGTCGGCGCGCCGGCGGCGGGCGACGCCACCGTGAAGGCGCCGGGGGTGCCGCCGAACGCGAGCCGCACCGGGTTGCGCAGCCGCTGCTCGACCGGCCCCGGCGATCCGGCGACGGCGGCGGCGACCGTCACCGGGCAGACTGTCGTGATCGTGCCGGTCAAGCGCAGCGTTCCGTCCGCGGGCACCGCGCTCGCCGCCATCCGCAGCACTTCGCCGCTGGCATCGGCGAGGGTCAGCGACCGCAGCTCGACCGTTCCGCCCGCCGCCCAGCCGGCATAGTCGCGCAGCCGCGATGCCGAGGTGACGCCGAAGTCGGCGGCGAGCGTCAGCGGCGCCCCCTGCCCGATCCGCACCCCGGTTCCCGACAGCACGACCTGCGCCTGCTGCGGCGGCGTCGCCGACCACGCTTCGTTCGACCGTGCGGGGGTTTCGCGGAGGTGGACCTCGAGGCTGTCGGCGGTGACCGGCGGCGCGAAGAGACTAGTCGTCGCGCGCGCGGCGGCGAAGACGTTAGACTGGCGCGCGACCGTGCTCCCTGCGAGATGAATGCTCGACACCCCCGACGCCGCGGTCATGTGCGCGGCGATGTCGCGCAGCGCCGGGATCGCGATATCGATTTCGGGGTTCGCGGTGCGGACCACCGTCAGCGCGCGCTGCCACGGCCCGCGATTGACGATCGCGCTCGCGGCGTGGAGCGACAGCTTGACCGCCCCCGAGCGCGTGACGACCGGCGCCGCGACGGTCCCCTCCATGCGGTAGGGGAAGCCGCCGATGGCGACCGTCGCCCCGGGCACGACCGCGGCGATGTCGGTCCGCAGATTGTCGCGCCAGCCCGAC
>CAXTPH010000088.1:0-9725 GCA_964245955.1 uncultured Sphingomonadaceae bacterium
ACGATCAGGAAGGTCTCCTGCCCGCTGGAAAGCGTCGGGCCGGACGTCGTCCGGGTGAAGTCGGGCATCACCAGGCTCAGGACCGCCAGGGGAATGATCAGCCCCAGATAGGTATTGGCCCCCTGCAGATTGTACTGCTGCTCGGTGTGCCGCCAGGCGCCGCTGAGCAGCGACAGGCCGACCATGCCGTTGAGCACGATCATCACCACCGCGAGCAGCGTGTCGCGCGCCGTGCGGATGGATATCAGCATGACCTTCGTCAAGGGCTCGGCCGAGCTCACCGCCACCGCCAAGGCCGCGCTCGACCGGCTCGCCAAGAGCCTCGTCGCGGTGGGCAGCTATCGCCCGTTCATGGTCGAGGGCCATACCGACAGCAGCGGCCCGCGCGACGTCAACATGGCGCTGAGCCAGGCACGCGCGCAGTCGGTCGCCAGCTATCTGGCGAGCAACGGCGTCGACAAGAGCAAGATCACCGCCAAGGGCTTCGGCCCGGACAAGCCGCTCAAGGGCCACGCCGCCGACGACGCCGCGAACCGCCGCGTCGAAGTCAGCGCATCCTGATCGGTTACCGTCGCGGCCGGGCCGCGGCGCGAAGGTAATACAGCGTAGAGCGTAGTCGGTCGGGGTAGGGACCAACTCGGGGGGAGGCGTGGATGTTGGGTGGCGTTCGCCGTCGCGGGGGGAGTCCGGTCTCGGCCGTGCTTGCCGTCGCGATGATGTCGGCGCCGCTGCTCACCGCTCTGCCGCTCGGGGCGCAGGTCATTGGCGGTGGCGGCGCGATGCCCGCCCCCGGCGTGATCAACGGCGGCCTGCCGACGTCGCAGGAAGTCCGCCGCGAGCCTGAAACTCCGCCGCCGGCCAAGGCCACCGTCACGGTCCGCGCGCGCGGCGCGGTCGCCGCCGGGCCATGCCCCGCCGCGATCGCCGATTCGGCGCTGTCGGCACCGCTGGCGGGCATCGATTTCACCGGGCCGAACGGGGCGCCGCTCGATCCGGGCGTGAGTGCGGCGCTCGCCGGGGTCGGCGGCAAGCTCGACGGCTCGCCGCGCCCGATCCGCGCGATCTGCGACGTCCGCGACGCCGCCAACGCCGCGCTCGCCCGCGGGCATTACGTCGCGACGATCCGCGTCCCCGAACAGACCGTCGCCGGCCGCCTCCACCTCGAGGTCATTACCGCCAAGATCGTCGCGCTGCGCGTCCGCGGCGACCCCGGCCGCTCGTCGAAGCGGATCGCCGCGCTGCTCGAGCGGCTGCAAAAGCTCGATCCGCTCAACGAGATCGACGCCGAGCGCATCCTGCTGCTCGCCGGCGATATTCCGGGCGTCGCGGTGACGCTCGAACTCCGCCCGGCGCCGTCGGGCAAGCTTGGCGAAGTCGTCGGCGAAGTCGCGGTCGAACGCGTCCCCGGGGCACTGTTCTTCAATGCGCAGAACTACGGTTCGGCGCAGATCGGGCGTTATTCAGGGCTGGTCCGCGGCGAGCTGTACGGCCTGACCGGGCTGGCCGACCGGACCTTCCTCGGCTTCTTCACCACCGGCGACTTCAAGGAGCAGCAGGTCGTCCAGGTCGGCCATGATTTCGAGCCGTTCGGCGGGTCGCCGCTGCGGATCGGCGGCCAGTTCACCTATGCGTGGACCAAGCCGACGCTGTCGAGCGCCGGCGTCGGCATCGACCTGAGGTCGCGGTCGCTGCTCGGCACGCTGTCGGCCTCGTATCCGCTGATCCGGCGGAGCGGGCACAACCTGCGGCTCGACGGAGGCTTCGACTTCATCGAGCAGCGGACCCGGTCGAGCGGCACGCCGATCAACACCGACAAACTGCGCGAACTCTATCTTCAGCTCAACGGCGACGCGGTCGACCGGTCGAGCCCCGGCCTCGCGCCGTCGTGGCGGATCGCGGGCGGCGTCGAGGTGCGCAAGGACGTCAACGTCTTCGGCGCGACGCGGCAGGGCCAGTCGGTCGGCGGCGCGATCCCGACGCGCTTCGAAGGCGACCCGCAGGCGTTCATCGCCCGCGCCAATGCAGTGATCGAGGGCCGCCTCCGCTTCGGCCCGCAGTCGCCGTATGCCGCGACGGTATCGGTCGACGCGCGCGGGCAATACGCCGACCATCCGCTGCTCGCGTTCGACGAGCTCGCGGTCGGCAACCTGACGATCGGACGCGGCTACGATCCGGGCGCGACGTCGGGCGACCGCGCTTACGGTGCCGCGACCGAGATCCGCATCGGCAAGCCGCAGCCGCTGTCGCGCAACGACGTCGCCTACGAGCTGATCGGCTTTTACGACGTCATCAACATCCGCAACCTCGACACCAACCAGTTCGAGGCGAACCGGACATTGCACAGCTATGGCGGCGGCGTCCGCGCGACGTGGGGCAATCACGGGCGGATCGACGTCGTCTACGCCAAGCCGCAGGACAAGGGGCTGGCGATCGACACGGTCAAGCCACCGGCGCGGGTGCTCGTCTCGCTCACCATCCGCGCCCTCCCGTGGCGCTGAGGAGTTAGGATCGTGACCAGCCTGCGCAGCCGCCTGTTCCATGGAACCGCCGTCGCCGCGCTGGCGCTGCTGCCGAACGCGGCGCAGGCTGCGGCGGCGCTGCCGACCGGCGGGACGATCCAGAGCGGCACGGTCGCGGCGACCGCGACCAATGCGACGGTCGGCGGCACCGGCGCCGCCGGCGATCCTTTCGCGACGAGCGGTATCGCCAGCAATGGGGCGCTCAACCTCGTCGTCGGCACCGGCACGCCGCACCAGAACGCGATCATCAACTGGGACAGCTTCGAGATCGGCTCGACCGCGGGCGTCAACAACGTCGTCAATTTCACCGGCAGCGGCGGGACCGCCTTCTCGGTCCTCAACCGCGTCACCGGCGGCTCGCCGACGACGATCGCCGGCACGATCAATGGGGGCGCCAACGGCTCGATCTTCGTCATCAACGAGGCCGGCATCGCGTTCGCCGGGTCGTCGAGCGTGACCAACCTGTCGGGCTTCGTCGCAAGTTCGCTTGACATCAAAAACAGCGACTTCACCGCCTTCGCCACGGGGGCCGACACCGCGATCCGCTTCGCCCCGAGTTCGCTGCTCGGCACCGGCACGGGGACCGGCGCGGCAGGCATCAGCACCGCGGCGGGCGCGTCGATCGCCCCCGACAGCGTGCTGCTGTTGGTCACGCCGAAGCTGTCGAGCAGCGGGGCGCTGTCGGCGTCGGGCGGCGACGCCGCTCTCGTCCTCGCTAGCGACGCGACCGTCACGCTCAACCCGACCAGCATCATCTCGATGAAGATCGACGCCGGGGCGACGGTCGCGACTGCGCAGACGCTCGCCGGCACCGTTGGCGGCAAGCACGTCCTCGTCGCGGCGGCGAGCGCCGCCGATCTCGTCGGTTCGCTGCTCGGGGTGTCGGGCGACATCAACGCGACGACCGCGACCGCGACCGATAGCGGCATCGTCATCGCGATCAACCGCGACGTGAGCGCGGCGGGGATCAGCTTCACCACCGTCGATCCGCCGCACAGCGTCCCCGGATTGTCGGTCACCGGCACGCTGATGAGCAGCGCGCGGATCGATACCGCCAGCAGCGGCGCGACCAGCATCGCCGCAGCGACCGCGACCGGCGGCGCGAGCTTCACGACGGGTGCCGGGCTGAAGCTCGGCGGCAACATTTCGGCGGGCGGCGACCTGACGGCGACGGGCACAAGCATCACCCTGGGGGGCGACGGCGCGACTCACGGTCTCAAGACGACCGGCACCGGCGCGCTTACGCTGACTGCGAGCGCCGGCGGCGCAAACGCGATCACGACGCTCGGCGATTTCACGATCGCAGGTGGCGGCGCGGTGTCGCTGCTGTCGGCGCCGGCGGTCGGGGCCAAAGTCGTTCAGGACGGCTCGCTCGCGGTCACCGGGTCGAGCGTCCTCGTCGGCGACATCGCCAGCGCCCCGGCTGGGACGCTGGCCGGGAACGGCGACGTCATGCTGACCGCGAACGGGCTGGCGGCGACCGATTCGATCGTCGCGGGATCGGTTGCGGCGCAGGGCGCGGTCTTCGTGACCTCGGCCAACGGCGCGGTCACGCTCGCGGGCGCGACCTCGGGCAATGTCGGTGGAGTGGCGCACGATGTCACCGCGACGTCGGCCGGCGTGACGACAATCACGGGGCCGGTGTCGTCGGCCGGCAATATCGTCGTCAGCGGTTCGTCGCTGATCCTCGGTACCGATGGCGCGACGGGGGCACTGACGGCGGGTGCGAGCGGTACCGTCGGCCTGACCGCGAGCGGTGGCGGGGCGGGGGCGATCACCACGCTCGGCGACTTCACCATCTCGGGCGGCGGCGCGGTCACGCTCAAATCGGCACCCGGGGTCGGCGCGAACGTCAGCCAGGACGGATCGCTGGCGATCACGGGGTCGAAGGTCTTCGTCGGCAACATTGCCAGCAATCCCGCGGTGCCGCTTGCCGGGACCGGCGACCTCGTCCTCACCGCCAAGGGCACCACGGCGACCGATTCGGTCGTCGCGGGATCGGTTGCGGCGCAGAGCGCGATCAAGGTCTCGTCGGCCAAGGGCACGGTCACGCTGACCGACGCGACCGCCGCGGGCGACATCGTCGTCAGCGGCTCCGCGCTGACCTTCGGCACCACCGGCACCGCGACCGCGGTCAAGACGACCGGCACTACCGGTGCAATCACTTTGACCGCAAGCGGCGGCGGCGCGGCGGCGGTGACGACGCTCGGCCGGGTCGGCTTTAGCGCGCCGGGGGCGATCACCTTCCAGAAGTCCTCAGGGGTAGCGGCGAACGTCACGCAGACCGACTCGTTCGAGGCGGACGGCGGCAGCGTTTCGGTCGGCGACATCGCCCTGTCCTCGACCGCGGCGGCCACCGGCGACGGTGCAGTCACGCTCACCGCGTCGGGACCCGCAGCGAGCGGCAGCGTCGCCGCGGGGAACGTCAACGCGCTTGGCCACGTGCTCGCTACTTCGACCAACGCTGGCGTGACGCTAGGCGGCGCAACGTCGGGAACCGCCGGGGCGGGCGACCATGATGTAACAGTTACCGCCGCCGCCGGCGTGGCGACGGTGTCGGGTGCGGTCATCTCGGCGGTCGACTATCGGGTGACCGGCGCGAGCGTCGCGCTGACGGGGACACAGGCGGCGGCGCGCAATGTCCTGATCAAGTCGACCACCGGCGACATTTCCCTGGCCGGTTCGCTCGCCGCCGACACCGCCGCCGCCGGTGACAAGAGGCTCATCCTCGACAGCGCCGCGGCGATCAGCGGCGGCGGCAGCCTCAAGAGCGGGACCGCGAACGATTCCGACATCCTGATCGCCGCCGCGGGCGACATCGCGCTCGGCAAGGTCGACGCGCGGTCGCTCGCCAGCACGGGGAGCCGCCCCATCCCGGCGGCGGTGAGCGACTATAGCGCGACGACAGCGAACGTGCTGACGGGGCCCGGCGCGGTCGCCCTCGGCGCGGTGACGACGGCGAACGCGGTGACGATCGCGTCGTCGGAAACAAATCCGCTCCGTCTTGACCATAGCGACGTCACCACCGGGATCGTGACGAGCAGCAGTGGCGGCGTGACCGTGACGTCGGCCGGCGGGAATGCGACCGTGGCCGGCGCGACCTCGGGTGGCGGGCAGGCGGTCAAAGTCACCGCGGCGGGCGTCGCGACGGTATCGGGCGCGGTGACCGCGACCGGCGACTATACCGTGACGGGTGCAAGCGTCGTGCTCGGCGGCGCCGGCAGCGTCCAGACGGCGAAGGGCGACGTGCTGATCAAGTCGACGAGCGGCAATATCGCCGCCGCCGGGAGCCTGACCGCCGACAATGCAGGCGGGGGCAGCAAGCAGCTCGTCCTCGACAGCGCGACCTCGATCGATGCGATCGGCGGGGTGGTCTTGAACCTGGAAAGCGGCCTCGCGGGCCAGTCGGATGTCGTACTCCGCGTCGGCGCGGGGTCTGCCCTGACGCTCGGTACGATCGATGCGAACAAGCTGAGCGGCGCGACGCTGATCATGGCGCCGACCGGTGCCGTCAGCGATTACGTTGCGACGCTGAACGCTGGGATGGTGCCCGAGCTGTCGACGAGCGGGGCGATCAGCCTCGGCGCGGTCAGTACGGCCGCGTCGAACGCGATCGGCACGACCGGCGCGGCGAGCAGCCTGACGATCGGCGGCGATACCGCGAGGGACCCGGGCAGCAGCGTCGAGCTATCCTCGACGCTCGGCGACGTGACGGTGTCAGGGCCGGTGGTGGCGCAGACCTTCGCCAATCTCCACGCCGATGCGGGCAAATTGACCGTCGGGAGCGTCAGCGCGTTCGACGGCGACGCGCGGCTCATCGGCAAGACCGCGATCGTCAAAGCGGCGGGCGCGCAGACGATCGCGGCACCGGGCAATATCGTGTTGGCGTCGAACGGGGAGATCGGCGTCGATGCGGTCCGCGGCGGAACGATCGCGGTCGGCGGGGTGACCGGCGCCGACGCCGGGTCGCTGACCGGCGACAGCCTGCGCGCGGGCGGCGCGGTGACGGTCAATACCAGTGGGGCGATCACGCTGTCCGGGGCGCACGCGACCTCGGCCGAGTCGACCGGTTTCGGCCTCGACGCGGCGACGCTGACGATTTTCAACAACGGCATTTTCGGCGCGGCCGACGTCACGCTCGCGTCGACCGGCGCCGCGGTGACGGTCAACGACATCGCCTCGACGAAGAACATCGTTGGCAGCGGCACGACCTTCACGCTTGGCACCGCCGGCGCGCCGCATTTGCTGAATGCGGCGGGAAGCGTGACGTTGACCGCGAGCGACACCGGCGCGGCGGCGATCACCGTCCTCGGCAAGTATGCGATCACCGGCGGCGGCGCGGTCGCGCTCCAGCGCTCGGCCGGGGGCGGCGCGAACGTCACGCTCGACAATTCGCTCGCCGTCACTGGCACGAGCGTTCTCGTCGGCGGCACGACGCTCGCCGCGACGCTGCCGGCGCTCGTCGGTTTGGGCGATGTCACGCTGAGCGCCACCGGCGCGGCGGCGACCGATGCGGTCACCGCCGGGGCGATTGCCGTGCGCAGCGCGGTGTCGGCGACCTCAGCGAACGGCGATGTGACGCTCGGCGGCGCGACCTCGGGGGCGGCGAGCGACGTTCGGGTCACGGCGGCGGGCGCGGCGACGGTCGGCGGCAACGTCACTGCGGGCGGCAGCTACTTCGTCAAGGGCAAGTCGGTCGCCATCGGCGGCGCGGGCACGAACCAGACCGCGATCGGCGACGTGCTGATCCAGGCGACCGGCGGCGACATCGTCGCGCGGGGGACGATCGTTTCCGACAACGGTGCCGCGCCGACGGGAACACACCCGCTGGTGCTCGATAGCTTCGGCGCGATCAGCGGCGGCAAGGACAGCGGCGGCACGAGCCTGCCCGGCGCTAATCTGCGCGCGGGGGCGGTGTCGCTGACCGGGACCCGCTCGAACGTCCTGCTGCGCCTCGACACGGCGACCGACCTCGTGCTGGGCGACATCGACGCCAACGTGTTCGCGCAGACGGCGACGGGGGGATTCCCCGCAACCGCCGGCGGCTATGCGGCGGGTACCGTTCTCGTGACCGACGGCGCGATCACGCTCGGGACCGTCCGGACGGTGGCAAGCAACGGTATCGAGACCGTCGGCAGTGTCGGCGCTCATCCAGACATCGTCGTCGCCGGCGACACCAGCTCGACTGGTAACGTGAGCTTGGTCTCGGGCAGTGGTGATATCACCGTCAACGGTTCTGTTTCAGCGCTGCAATACGTCCTGATAGCGGGCGCAGGCACGACGCGCGCGGCATTGGTTCGCTCCGCGACGGACCAAGTTGTGATAAGTGGGAAGTCAGGTGTCGGCGCGTCGACAGGCGGCCGCCTGACGATCGCGGCGGCAACCAACGCAACCGTATATTCCGACGGCGATATCGCGCTCGGCGATGTCCGCGCCGGGGGCACCATCGATATCCGCGGGTATACCCCGGGGCCCGCCGGATCGCTGACCGGCGGCAGCCTCGAGGCGAACGGCGCGATCACCGTCAACACGACCGGCGCGATCGACCTGACCGCCGGGACGACGGTGGCGACGCATCGCAACCTGCTCAACCCGGCGCTGACGGCGTTCGACGGCCCCGCGAACGCGCTCGACGCCGACGTCTCGCTGACCAGCGGCGGCGCGATCACGGCCAAGGGCCTCGCCGCGACGGGGAACATCGCGCTCAACGGCGGCGGCGCGGTCGGCGTCACCGGCACCGTCGCCGCCGGCGACGCGATGACGGCGGGGGCAAGCGGCAACTACACGGTCGTCGGCGGCAGCGCCTTGATCGGCGCGGCCGGGGTGTCGCAGACCGCGACGGGCAATGTCCTGATCCGCTCGACCGCGACCGACATCGCGGCGGCGGGGACGCTGACCGCGGGCGGCAAGCTCGTGCTCGACAGCGCGACATCGATCGGCGGGATCGTCGTTCCCGGTCCGCTGGCGACGGCCAAGCTCGTCGCCGGGACCGACGTCCTGCTGCGCACCGGCACCGGCGGGGCGATCGTCCTCGGCGACATCAACGGCGACCGGCTGGCAACAGCGGTCACGATGGCAGCGCCACCGACGACGGTCGCCGACTATACCGCCAAGCTCGACGGCACGGTCGCGACGCTGTCGACCGACGGCGCGATCACCCTCGGCGCGGTCATGACGGTCCAGGCGAACGAGATTGTCTCGACCGGCACCGCGTCCGGCCAGCGCGACGTGAAAGTGGGCAGCGACACCACCACCGGCGCGTTGAGCGGTATCGACGTTGGATCGAAGAGCGGCGCGGTGACGATCTCGGGCCCGGTCATATCAAAGGCCGGCGTAAACCTGCACGCCGATTTCACTGGCCCTATCTTCGACCCGCCGCAGGGCGCGTTGAGCTTCGGCAATGTCACCGCGCGCGGCGGCGACGCGACGCTTACCGGCGGCAAGAGCGTGACCGCATCGACGGCGACCACGATCGCCGCGACCGGCAACATCGTGCTCGGTTCACCGGGGGCGGTCGCGATCGGCTCGGCGCAGGCGGGCGGAACGATCACCGTGCAGGGGCTGACCGGCGGGAGCGCAGGGTCGCTGAGCGCGGTCGGCCTGCAGGCGAACGGCGCGGTCACCGCGACGACGACCGGCGCGATCAACCTGAGCGGGACCGGGGCGGCGGCGACCGCAACGCAGCGCAAGGCGTTCTCGATCACCACCGGCTTCACCGGCGGCAATGTCCTCACCGACGCCAACGTGTCGCTGACCTCGAACGGCGGCACGGTGACCGTTGCAGACCTCGCCTCGACGGGTAACATCGTGTTGTCGGCGAGCGGCCTCGCCAAGGCGACCGGTACGGTCACTGCGGGCGATGCGTCGACGAAGGCGGCGAGCGGCAACTACACGGTCACCGGCGCGGACATCACGCTCGGCGGTGGTGGCGCCATCGGCCAGAGCGCAACGGGGTCGATCCTGCTCAACGCGAGCGGCGCGATCAAGGTCGACACGCTGCGCGCGGGCGGCGCGATCACCACCGCCGGGCTGACCGTCCTGACGACGCCGGTGTCGTTCGACGGGGTCGCGCTCCAGGCGAACGGGGCGATCGCGGTGACGACCTCGGGGGCGATCAGCCTGACCGGAATCGGCACCGGCGCGACCGCGACGAGCGGCGCCGGCGCCAACGTGTCGCTGACCTCGATCGGCGGCACGGTGACGGTC
>CAXTPH010000089.1:0-9612 GCA_964245955.1 uncultured Sphingomonadaceae bacterium
GCCGCGATCAGCCGGGCCGCGTCGGACCGAGCATCGTCGTGGAGGTCGGCGAACCGATAGGCGCGGACCAGCGTAGCGCGGGCGTCGAAGAAGTTGAGCCCGCGCTGGCCGCGCGACGCATAGTCGAGCGCCGCGCCGAGCGTCGCAAAGTCGGCGATGCGGCGCGGCAACGGGTCGAGGGTCGGCGTCGGCCGGAGGACGGTGCCGTCCACCCCGTTCGCGCCTGGCTCAATCGACATCTGCGGCAACCGCGATCCTCCTTGGTGTCCCCGCCACGCATCAGCCGTGTCCGCCGAGTGTAGCTGGCCCATCCTTGCCCGACGGGATAGCTTGGTGGCACGTTCAAAATCGGACGCGAGTGTGGCAGGAACGTGGCGTTAACGAAATGGCTCCCGATCGACCCTCTCGACCGTCGTATCGGTCGCAGCCGAAACCGCCGCCGCAGCCTCTGGACGCGGCACAGCTCCGCGACCTCGCGCTGCATTATGTCGGAAGATACGCGACGAGCGAGGCGAAGTTGCGCCGCTACCTCGCGCGCAAGGTATTCGAGCGCGGCTGGGCGGGCGAAGAGGCGCCGCCGCCGGTGATCGACGCGGTCGTCGCGCGGCTCGCGGGGCTCGGCTACGTCGACGACCGGGTGTTCGCAGAGGCGCGCGGGCGCGGGCTGACCGGGCGCGGCTTCGGCGCGCGGCGGGTGACGGCCGACCTCGGCGCGGCGGGGATCGACCGCGACCTTGCGGCGCAAGTCGCGGCGACGGCCGACCCGCTGGCCGCGGCGGTCGCCTTCGCCCGGCGGCGCCGCTTCGGCCCGTTCGACCCGGCCGCCCCCGATCCCGCCAAGGACCCCGACCGCAGGCGCAAGCAGTTCGCGGCGATGATGCGCGCCGGGCACGGGGTCGCCGAAACCCGACGGGTGCTGGCGGGGGACATCGACGAGTGAAATCGCGGTGCCGCGATCGATGAAATGAGTTTGGCGCGCCGCTCAAATTTTACGAGCGGCTAGATGTTGCGCCTGGCCGCCGGCGGGGCGACGGCGGTGCGGGCCGTTGTGCGGCCGGGATGGTCGCTCAGGTCGGGCTGACGCCCTGCCGCAATGCCGCGAGCGCCTCGGGCGTATCGACGTCGACGAGGATGCCGGGGTCGTCGACCGCAACCTCGACGAGCCGCTCGCCGAGCCCGGCCAGCAGCGCCCGGCCGCCGCCGTCACCGGTCACCGCCGCCAGGGCCCGCCACTGCGCCCGGCTCCAGCCGACCGGGTTGCCGCGCTTGCCCTGCCACATCGGCACGGCCGCGGGCACGTGATCGAGCATCGCCGCGACCAGTGCGGCATAGGTCGCGCAGTCGACCGCGGGCATGTCGCCGAGCGCGACGATCGCGGCCCCCCACTCGTTGGGGGCCGCCGCGAGCCCGGCGCGGAGCGAGCGGCTCATGCCCTCGGCATGGTCGGCGGCAGTGACGAAGCTGGCCGGGCGGTCGCCCAGCGCCGCGCGGACCGCGTCGGCGCGGTGGCCGAGGACCACCACCGGGGGCGGCAAGCCGGCAGCGGCGATCGCGTCGACGACGTGGGCGATGACCGGTTTGCCGGCGAGGTCGGCGAGCAGCTTGTGCTCGCTCCCCATCCGCGTCGAGCGACCGGCGGCGAGGACGATGGCGCCGACCGGCCCGGTAGTCGCGGCGGCGCGCGGCTGCGGGCGCTCGGCCTCGGGGAGCAGCCCGCCGACACCCATCGCGGCGATGTCGCGGCTCGTCACCGCGATGCCGGCGGCGAGGCGTTCGAGCACCCAGTCGAAGCCGTTGCGCTTCGGGCTGCGCGCGCACCCCGGCAGCCCGATCACCGCCCGCCCGCCGAGCGTGCCGAGGCAGAGCAGGTTGCCCGGATCGACCGGCATGCCGAGGCGTTCGACGGTGCCGCCCGCCGCGACGATCGCCGCCGGGATGACGTCGCGGCGATCGGCGGTCGCCGAGGCGCCGGCGATGAGGAGGATCGCTTCGGCTGGCTGGCCGGCAAGAGCCAAGGCGAGAGCGTCAGCCGCGTGCTCGACCTCGGTCCAGCCGCCGTCGAGCCGGCCGCCGAGCGCGGCGAGCCGCGCGCGGGTCACCACCTCGGTCCGGGCGAGCATCTTGTCCGACGTCGCAGGCAGGCGGGTCTGGATCAGGCAGAAACGGCGCACGGCAAAGGGGGTCACCGCGAGCAGTGTTGCGGCGGCGATCGTCGCCGCCAGCGCGGAACCCGGGACGGCGAACGGGATGACCTTGACCGTGGCGACGACCTCGCCCGCCGCGACGCGCGTCATCGCCGCGAGCGTGCCGAGCGTGATCCCCTCGTCGACCGCGTTGACGGCGTCGACTGCGCCGGCGTCGAGGCGGACCAGCCCGGCGGTAGCCGCGACGAGGTTCGCCCGGCCGTGGGCTGCGGTCGCGGCAATGATCCCCGGCCCGGCGAGCGCGGCGGCGAGCGTGGCGGCGGCTTCGTCCTCGGCGACGTCGCCGATGTCTAACCGCGCAACGACGAGCGCCGCGATGCCGGCCGCCTGCGCCGCCGCGACATCGGCGGCGCTCAATACGCGGCCTTTCGGCCAGCGGACGCCGCCGATCAGCAGGGCATGGGCGAGGACTGCGCCCGCGGCGTCGGCAGTCGCGACGAAACCGAAGTTCAAGCCTTGCCCCGCCACGCCGCCGTCATCTGCGCCGCGATCGACAGGGCGATCTCGGCCGGGTTCGCCGCGCCGATGTCGAGGCCAGCCGGACCGCGGACCCGCGCCAGCGTCGCGGCGTCGAAACCGAGCGCCCCCAGCCGTTCGAGCCGCCCGGCGTGGTTCTTCCGCGACCCTAGCGCGGCGATGTAGAACGCCTTCGACCGCAGCGCGGCGGCGAGCGCGACATCGTCGAGCTTGGGGTCGTGGCTGAGCGCGACGACCGCGCTGGCGGCGTTCGGCCGCCACCGCGCCAGTGCCTCGTCGGGCCAGCCGTCGTCGAGCGCGATGCCGTCGAAGCGCGCATCCTTGGCGAACAGTCCGCGCGGATCGATCACCAACGGCGCGTAGCCAATTAGCCGCGCGATCGGCACGAGCGCCTGCGCGATATGGACCGCGCCGATCACGGCCAGCCGCAGCGGCGGCGCATAGCCGTGCGTGAAGTCGCCGGCGTCGGCCTCGACGGTCGTTCCCGACGCGAGGTCGGTCGCGAGCGTCACCGCCTCGCCGTCGGCACGCGCCGCGAGCAGCCGGTCGATAAGCGCGGGCGGGAAAAGCCCCTCGGCGACCGGCTGGACGAACACCGAGATCTTGCCGCCGCACGCGAGCCCGACCTCCCACGCGGCCGCATCGGCGACGCCATAGTCGAGCCGCTTCGCCGTGCCGCCGCCGATCAGGTCGATCGCCTCGGTAATGACGTCGCCCTCGACGCAGCCGCCGCTGACCGAGCCTTCGAACAGACCGTCGTCGCGCACCGCGAGATGGCTGCCGACCCGCCGCGGGGCCGAGCCCCATGTCTCAATCACCGTCGCCAACGCGACCCCATGCCCCGCGGTGCGCCAGTCGCGCGCGGCGGTCAGGACGCGGTCGAGATCATCCCCGGCGCTCATCGCATTTCCCAGATCAGGACGACGATCACGATCAGGATCAGGACCGTTCCCCAGATCAGCGGGGTCAGGCCGGTGCGCCGCCGGGTATCGTGGAGGCCGCGGACTTCGCTGCTCGGTGTCGCGACCGTCGCCTCGATCTGTGGCGAGGTCACCGGCATCTCGACGGCGGGCGCGTCGGTTGGCGCAACCGCGGGTGTCTCGACCTCCGCCTTAAAGCGCGTGAAGAACGTCTCGGCATAGCCGCGCGCCGTGCCCTCGATCAGTCGCGCGCCGAGCTGCGCCAGCTTGCCGCCGACGCTCGAGCTGACGGCGTAATCGAGCCGCGTGCCGGGGACGCCACCGACGTCGGCATCGGCAAGGGTGACTTCGGCGGATCCTTTGGCGAAGCCGGCGACCCCACCCTTGCCCTCGCCGACGAGAACGTAGCGGTTGGGGGCGTCGACTTCGGTCAGGGTGACGCCGCCGGCGAAAGTGGCGCGCACCGGCCCGACCCGCGCATTCATTTTGCCGTCGAGTCGCGTCGCCCCGCCGGCGTCGGTCGCGGCGGTCAGCGATTCGACGCCGTCGATGCAGCGCGCGAGCACGTCGGGATCGTTGAGCGCCGCCCAAACCGCGGCACGTGGTGCCGCGATCAGGCTTTCACCCTTTAATTCCATGAAATCAGTGCCCTTCGTCCAAGCGCCCGCAATGTTCGCCTTTATCCCCGAGTCGGGCACAAGATGCCAGTGCGCGACTTGCCCGGCGACACAATCGTTTCACTTCCGGCGCGACCCGTGCTAATGCTTTCGATATTGAGACTTGCGTGGGGGTGCCGCATGCTCGAGCCTGCGGACTTGCCGGACTCGAAGAGTGTTGAAAGCAACGACCTGTCGGTCGAGGCATCCACGCGCGTCGGCGGGGCCGTCAAATGGTTCGACGTCGTCCGGGGATATGGCTTCATCGTTCCCGACGACGGCGGCGGCGACATTCTGATCCACTTTTCGGTGCTGCGCGATGTCGCGCGCCGGACGCTGCCCGAGGGGGCGCGGCTGGTGTGCGAGACGGTCGATCGCCCGCGCGGGCGGCAGGTGCGTGCGATCGTCGAGCTCGATCTGACGACCGCGACCGGCCCCGATCCGGAAACGGCCGTGCTGCGCGCGTCGGCCCGCCCCGACCACGATCGCCTCGTCGAAGTCGCCGGCCCCTTCGAAGCTGTCGTGGTCAAGTGGTTCAACCGGCTCAAAGGCTACGGCTTCGTCGTCCGCGCCGACAGCGATCAAGACATCTTCGTGCACATGGAAACCGTCCGCCGGGCGGGGCTGACCGAACTCGAACCCGGACAGCCGCTTCGCGCGCGCATCGCCGAGGGGCAGAAGGGACCGCTTGCCGTCGTCCTCGAAGGTGATACGACGGGATCGGTGGCGCCCACCGTTCTCTAGAGGTTGCTTTGATGTTGCGATTACGACTTGGTGCCGTCCTGGCATTGCTGTGTCTGGCCCCGGTGCAGTCGGCGGGCGCGCAGGATGCGCCGCTTGTTGCCAATCCGGCATTGCCGACGATCCCGCTGACGCTCGCGGCCGGCGGTGAGAACCACAAGTATACCGTCGAACTGGCGCGCAGCACGACCGAGCAGGCGCGTGGCCTCATGCTGCGCAAGACGATGGCGCGCGACCGCGGCATGATCTTTCCGCTCGCCGCGCCGCGCGAAGCCTCGTTCTGGATGGAAGGCACTTACCTGCCGCTCGATATCGTCTTCATCGCGCCGGACATGACGGTGCGGCGGATCGCGGCGAACGCCGTGCCGTTCAGCCGCGCCGATATTCCCTCGGGCGGACCGGTCACAGCGATCCTCGAACTCAACGCCGGTGAGGCGGCACGGATCGGGCTGCGGCCCGGCGACAAGGTCGCCTACACGCTCAACTGACGCCGAATTGACGCCGCCGCCGACGGTGCGTACACCGCGCCGTCGGGCGATTTTCGCGGGTAGGGACAAGCATGGTGACGCGCCGCTGGCGAGCCGTAACGGCGCTGTTCGCCGCGATTTTCGCCACCTCCGCGGTCGCGCAGAGCATCGATCCGCGCGTGCTGCAGCAGATTCAGGGGCAGCTGGGTTCGAGTTCGACTTCGTCGCCGATCTCGACGACGAGCCCATTGGACCAGGCGCGCTCCGGCGCCGGCAACGGCGCCGATGCCGAGCAGGCCCCGGCCGCGGGGCGGATCGACACGCTCGAGGAGCAGGAAGTTCGCCGGCAGCAGTCGCGGGCGCAACTCGATCGCCTGTACGCGCCGTCGCCGGTCGAGCGCGAGTTCCGCAACCGGCTGGCCGACCCGACCTTGCGCCAGTTCGGCTACGACCTGTTCCAGTCGGCATCGCGCGCCACGCCCGGCGCGCTGACCGGCGCGGTCAGCGATTCCTATGTCGTCGGCATCGGCGACGAATTGGTCGTCCAGTTCCAGGGGGCGACCAACGAAAGCCGTACGGTTCGGGTCGACCGCGAAGGGCGGCTCGTCGTCGGCGCGCTGGCGCCGATCCCCGCCGCCGGCCGAACGATCGGCGCGGTTCGGCGCGACCTCACCGCGCAGACCAAGCGGACGTTGCTCGGGACCGAGGTCTATGTCTCGCTCGGCTCGGTCCGGGCAATCACCGTGTTCGTCGGCGGCGAGGTCGACCGGCCGGGCCAATATAACCTGACCTCGCTGTCCGATATCGGCAGCGCGCTTGCGCTTGCCGGCGGCGTCCGCCGGTCGGGGTCGCTGCGCAACGTCCGCATCGTCCGCGCCGGCGGCGGCGTGACGGTCGATCTCTACGGCCTGATCGGCATCGGCACGCCACCGGCTTCACGGCTGCAGGACGGCGACCGGATCATCGTGCCGGTCATCGGCGATACGGTTGCGGTCGCCGGCGCGGTCGCCCGTCCCGGCATCTACGAGGTCCGGCGCGGCACGAGTGTCGGGGCGGTGCTCGACTATGCCGGTGGCGCGCTGCGCCCGCGCGGCAACACGATCGCGATCAGCCGGATCGAGGCGGGCGGGGCCGAGACGTTCGTCAAGGCGGCGAGTTTGGCGAGCCGGATCGAACCCGGCGATGCGATCCAGCTGGTCGGCGGCAGCGCCGGCGGCGCGACCGGGCGGGTCGTCCTGCGCGGCTATGTCCAGAACCCCGGGCCGCGCCCGCTGGTCGCCGTGCCGACCGTGCGCGACCTGCTCGGCGATGTCGCCGACCTGCGCTTCGACACGTATCTGCCGATGGCGGTGCTGATCCGGCGCGATCCGGCGACCGCGTCGCGCGTGTTCGAACCGGTCAATCTCATCGACGCGTTGCGCTCGCGACCGGGCGTGGCCTTGCGCAGCGACGACCGGCTATACGTCTTCAGCCGGACCGATATCGCCTTCCTCAACCAGACGCCGGTCCGCCGTGTCGTCCTCGGCCAGGCCAACCCCTATCCAGAATGCCGGTCGCTTGCCCGGCTCGAGGCGCTCGTCGGCGACACCAAGTCGGCACGGTTCGACGTCGTCACGCGCGGGGCATTCGTCATCGAGCGCAATGGCCAGAGTGACGTTGCGGTCGGCGGCAACATGCTGAGTAACCGCCGCGGTGACGAGTCGTTCCGGACGAGCGGTGACACGCTCGCATCGGCTCAGGGCACGCAAGGAACGCAGGGAACGTTGGGTCAGGTCCCGCCAAACGGACAGGTCCAGCCGAACGGCCAGACCGTCTCGAATCAGATCAATTCCAACTCCGTCTACGATCCCACGCGATTTCAGGAGCGGGCGGCGAGCGACCGCCAGGCGATCGATGCTTCCGACGATGGCTCGCCGTCGGCGATGGACCTCGCCGCATCGCGTCGCCCGCCGCCGCGCTGCCCGGCAATATTCGAGGAAGAACCCGAGCTGCTGCCCGTCCTGATCGAGAATGCGGTCGGCGTCGGCGGTGCGGTTCGCAGCCCGGGCGCCTATCCGGTCGCCGGGGTGATCAACGCGCGCGATATGGCCGCCGTCGCCCAAGGGCTGATCCCCAATGTCGCCGACTTGTCGCTCGACCTGACGCGCACCTCCGGGGAGCAGCGCGTTCCGGTGACCGACGCGACGATACTCGCGGCGACGACGATCCGGGCGGGCGACGATCTTCGCTTCAATGGCGCGCAGCCGCAATTCGAGGCGGGGGGCGTGCTGCTGACGGGCGAGTTCGGGCGCCCCGGCCTTTATACCATCCGCAAGGGCGAGCGGCTGTCGCAACTGATCGCGCGCGCCGGCGGGCTTTCGTCGCTAGCCTATCCATACGGCACCATCTTCACCCGGCGTACCGTCAAGGAAGCGCAGCAGGAAGGGATCCGCCGGACCGGGCGCGAACTGACCAATGCGTTGCTGGCGGTATCGGCGCGCAAGGCCGGCACCGGTGGAACCGACTCGACCGCTTCCGCGGCGCGGTTGATCGAGCAGCTTTCGTCGGTAGAGGCCCCGGGCCGGGTCGTCATCGAGGCCGATCCAAGGGCGCTGGCGCTTCGCCCCGATCTCGACACCGTCCTTGAATCGGGCGACGCGATCTATGTCCCTAAACGACCGAATTTCGTCCTCGCCCTCGGCGATGTCAGCAATCCCGGCGCGCTCCAGTTCGTCGCCGGCAAATCGGCGGTCGAATATCTGAGCGAGACCGGTGGGACCGCCAAGAGCGCCGACAGGCGCCGCATCTTCCTGGTGCTGCCGAACGGGACGGCGCAGCCGCTGCGTCCGATCAAGCGCGCCGATCGCGTCGTCGTCCCGCCGGGCAGCACGATCATCGTGCCGAAGGATATCGATCCGCTCTACACGCTCGACATCGTCCGCGACGTCTCGGGGATCGTCGGCACGCTGATCACGTCGCTTGCGACGCTCAGCATCCTCGCGACGCGATAGACGGCGCGATGCTGCCGATCGTCACTGCGCTGGTTGCGGCCCTGGTGACCTTTGGCGTCTGCAGCTTCGCGATGCCGCTCGGCACCTCGCTCGGGCTGCTCGACTTTCCCGACGAGTCCGGCGGTCGCAAGCAGCATGCGCGGATTACGCCGCTCGTCGGCGGTCTCGCCGTCGCCGGTGTCGCGCTCGGTGCAATTGGGGCGATCCTGTTGCTTCCGGTCGATCTCGGGCCGACGGTCGAACGCCATATCGCTTGGCTCGGCATCGCGGTGGCAGCAATGTTCTTCATCGGTGTCGCCGACGACCGGTTCGATCTGAGCGTACGGGCTCGGCTTGGCATCGCCGTGCTGGTCCTTTTGGTCGTGGTCGTCACCGCGCCCGATTTCACGCTGTCGTTCATCCGTTTCGCCGACGAGCCGGCCATCCGTTTGCTGGGCCTGGCGTCGGTGCCGTTCACATTGCTTTGCCTTGTCGGGCTGCTGAATGCGGTCAACATGGCCGACGGCAAGAACGGCATCGTCATCAGCCTCGGGCTGGTCTGGTCGACGGTGCTGCTGCGATGGCTGCCGCCGGCGATGACGCCGGTCATGGCCGCACTTATCGGCGCGCTGGTCGTGCTGCTCTGGTTTAACATGCACAACCGGCTGTTTCTGGGCGATGGAGGCAGTTACGCGCTGTCTGGATTATTCGGGCTGCTTGCGGTTTACGCCTATAACCACCGCTTCGCGGGGATCGGCGCCGACGACGTCGTTCTGCTGTTCGCAATCCCGGTATTCGATACGATGCGGCTGCTCGTCGTCCGCGCGCTGCAGCGCCGATCGCCGTTCCACGGCGGGCGCGATCATTTCCACCACTATCTCTATGCCCGGGTCGGGTGGCCGCTGGGGCTAGGCGTCTATGTCGCGCTCGTCGTGGTTCCGAACGTCGGCGCGGCGTTGTTCCCGGGCACGGCGACGCTGTGGCTTGGCGTGACGTTGATCACCTACGTCGTCGTTCTGCGCCGTGCGCAGCAGCCGACGGGCGCAGCGGCGTAATGCCAACCGCTTGCCAACGCGAGGCCAGCGCGTAGAAGCAGCGCGCGCGCATTGGGGCGTCGCCAAGTGGTAAGGCACCGGTTTTTGGTACCGGCATCCGCAGGTTCGAATCCTGCCGCCCCA
>CAXTPH010000090.1:0-9287 GCA_964245955.1 uncultured Sphingomonadaceae bacterium
CGGCGACGCTCGGCATGATCGCCCTACGCGATCAGGTCCGCGAGCAACTGGCGCGCGAGAACGAATTCGCGCGCGCAGGCACGAATGCGACCGACAGTCAGATCATGACCAACCGCGCGCTGCGCGACCGCGAATATGTCGAAGCGCGGCTGCGCGTGCTCGATCGGGCGCCGGTCTACGATAAATTGGCGGCGATGGACCGGGAGATCGCGCTGAGGACGCGGCTCTACACCAGCGCCGAGCAGCGGGTGAAGGACTTCGACACGATCGCCGCCGCGCCGAGCGGGCTCCATGTCGTCGGCGACATCATCGCCACCGACGACATGGTGTTCCCAAACATCCCGCTGTCGACCGGGCTTGCCGCCGGTCTCGGGCTGGCGCTCGGGATCGCGATGGCGCTGCTCGGCGAGATGATGCGGCGGATGGTGCGCGGGGCCGAGGACCTGCAGTTCTACAGCGGCGTCCCGGTCATGGCGGTGATCGCCGCGAGCCCACCGCGGCGTAAGCTGCCCGGCCTCGGCCGCCTGCGCGGGTTCGGCCGGCTCCGCGCAGCGACCTGATCAGCTCAGCCGAGCTGCGCCATCAGATGCTCGGCCGACGATACCTGGAAGGCGCCGGGCTCCTCGACGTTGAGCTGCGCGACGATGCCGTCCTTGACCAGCATCGAGAACCGCTGGCCGCGCAGGCCCATGCCGAACTTGCTGCCGTCCATCGTCAGCCCGAGCGCGGTGACGAATTCGCCGTTGCCGTCGGCGAGCATCGTCACCTTGTCGCCGGTGCCCGCGCTCTTGCCCCATGCGCCCATGACGAACGCGTCGTTGACCGAGATGCAGACGATCTCGTCGACGCCGGCGTCGCGGATCGCCTCGGCGTTGGTAATATAGCCCGGCAGGTGCTTCGCCGAGCAGGTTGGGGTGAACGCCCCCGGCACCGAGAACAGCGCCACCGTCCGGCCGGCGAACAACGCCTCGGTCGACAGCGGCTGCGGCCCGGCCTCGGTCGCCTTGATCAGCGTCGCGCTCGGCACGGCATCGCCTACCTTGATCGTCATCGCATCGTCTCCCGGTGGAATGTCCGCCTGCGATAGCGAGGCACATTGCACGCGTCCAGCACCCCAGTTTATGACATTTGCGATGAGCGACCCGCGCTTCCTGACTGGCCAATATCTCCTGTCGATGCCCGGCATCGGCGATCCGCGGTTCGACCGGACCGTCATCGCGATGTGCGTCCATGACGACGATGGCGCGCTCGGGCTCGTTGTTAACCGCCCGCATGCCGACATGACGGTACGCGACCTGATGGCGCAGCTCGACATCGCCCCCGGCGCGACCCCGGCAGGCGCCCGGGTGATGGTCGGCGGTCCGGTCGAGCCGGGGCGCGGCTTCGTCGTGCATTCGCCCGACTACAGCGGCCAGGGGACGATCCACGTCGGCAGCCTTGGCGGCATCCGCTGGGGGCTGACCTCGACCGTCGATGTCCTGCGCGACATCGCGCTCGGGCGCGGGCCGACGCGGTGGCTGGCGACGCTCGGCTATACCGGCTGGGGCGCGGGGCAGCTCGATGGCGAGCTGCGCCGGCACGGCTGGCACAGCATCGAGGGCAGCGACGAGCTGATGTTCGACACCGCCTTCATGCAGCGCTGGCCGCGCGCCTTCGCCTCGCTCGGCATCGACGTGGGGCACCTGTCGGCGACCGCGGGGACAGCCTGACGGGTCTCCGGGGCCGCCGCTACAATTAACCAGCACTCGCGTGGAAGTTGACGAAGTTCACACGAACGAGGGCCGAAAACGCTTCAATTTGCGCCGGGTCGGCACTTTCGGCGGGCCCGGTTATCCACCGCTGTAGGACTTCGGCGAAACTCAGCGAGTCGCTGCGCGCCGGTCGCGCCGCGGGCTCATTTCTTCTTCTTGACCTTCGGGTCGGGCGCGGCGGAGTCGACCACCGCCGCGGTCTTGGCTCCCTCGACCGCGGCGCAGTTCGAATTCTTCGCGGTGCCGAGGTCGACGAACGGCAAGATCGCGGCGACCGGCGTCGCGACGATGCCGAGCAGGACGCTGGCCCCGCCGCGCGCGACGAGTTCCTTCGAGATCGGATTGACCTTCGGCGCGGCGAACCAGCCGCCGACGCCGATCGGCGACTGACCCGAGAACAGGCTCAGTTCCTTCGACTTGCCGCGCAGCGACAGGCCGATGCCCTCGTCCTTGAAGCTGAACTGCCCGTTCATGCGATAGACCGCGCGCCCGGTGTCGAAGATCACCGGGTCGGCGCGGGCGACGCCGTCGTTGACGGTGAACGCCGCCAGCCCGCAGCGGATATCGCGCGGCTTCTTCAGGTCCTTGCCGAACGCGGCGAGGAGGAAGTTCTGCACATCGAGCTTGGCGAGCTCAATGTTGCGGACCCAGAGCGTCCCCTTGCTGACGATGATCGCGATCCGCCCCGACGACGCGCCGAGCGAGGCACGGACCGAATCGCCGCTGCCCTTGAGCTTGATCCGCCCGCCGATGTTCGCGGTGGTGCCGTTGTCCTCGACCTTGAACGACGTCAGCATGCGTCCGATCGGGACCTGGGTCATGTGCAGGTCGTAGTCGGCGACGACCGGCTCCTTGTGCGCGTCGAGCTCGATATCGGCGGTGACCCGGCCGCCGATGACGTCGAAGGCGACCGGCTTGAGCTTGAGATCGCGGTCGTCGAGATCGAGCTTGAGCGTCAGATTATCGATCGGGACGTTGCCGGTGCGGATATGCGCCGCAGTGTAATGCACGTCGGCATCGAACCCCTTGAGCGATTCGATATCGAGCGAAGCGTCGGGCAGCACGCGCGGGTGCCCGGCGACCATTTCGATCGCCCCCTTGCCGCCCTTCGCATCGAGCTTGGCCGGGTCATACCCGATCCACGGCCCGACATCGATGATGTCGAGGGTCTGGGTGTGCAGGTCGGCGACGAGCTTGGTCCGCGGCTGGCCACTCGCGATCGACAGCGACCCGGCAAGATCCGAGTCGCCGAAATGCCCGGTGATGCGCGTGAACTTATAGTCGTTGCCGGACTTGGTGAAGTTCGACGAAAGCCTGTACGGGCGCGTCGCCGGCGCGTTGGCGCCGGCAAGCTTGAACAACGTATCCAGATTCTTGCCCGCGATCGTCACCCGCAGGTCGGCTCCGTCGATCCGCGTCGCGCCGGGCAGCGTCCCCGAAACGTCGATCGACGTCGCCGCGATGAAAGCGTGGAGGTCGAGCCCGGTCTTGCCGCCGGCGATCGTCGCGTTCGGCGTCGTCAGGCTGCCGCGGAGCGTGAACGGCGCGTCGAGCGCGGCGCCGCCGCCCTTGAAGGTCAGCGGCCCGGCGACATGCTCGTTGCCGCGATTGCCGACCGAGCCGGCGAGATCGCCGAACGCGACGCGGACGTCGGCCTTGTGCTTGGCGTCGATATAATGCGCAACCGTCCCCGTGATATTGGCGCGGTCGATCGGCGGCATCTTGAACGGCTTGTCTCCGGCGAAGGTCCAGGTGTTGCGCCCGGCCCGGTCGATCTCGAGCCCGGCGCTGCCGCCGTCGAGGTTGAGGAACAGGACGTGCTGCTTGCCGAAGATAAGGTCGAACGTGCTGACCTCGGTGTCGATCAGCCGGGCGGTGAACAGCTGCGGGTCCTTCGCCCATGCCGGGTTGGCGAGGCTCAGGCCCTCGGCGAGGAACTTGAGGTGGAACGGGTTGAAATAGAACTGGAAATCACCCGCCACCGCGACCCGCCGGTCGGCGAAGCGGCTCGCATATTTCTCGAAGGTCGGCTTGAGGAAGCGGCCCTTGGTAATGAACAGGATCGCCCAGACGAGGACAATCAGCCCGAGCAGCGTCGTCAGCACCCCGAGCAGCGCCCCGATCGCCCCGCTCAACGGATCGCGGCGGCGCGTGACGACGGGGGGGCTGGTGAACGTATCCATCGGGCTGCAACACGTGGACCGGTCGAGTCGTTCCGGGAACCTTGCCCGGTAACGCTGCCCGGGCTTCACCGGTTGCGTTCCCGGCAGCGCCCGTCTATACGCCCGCCTCCACGTCTGAATCGCCCGGCTGAATGGGCTGCCGAGGCGATTCTGTTTGCGTGCTCACAGGAGACGAAATGCCCAAGCTCAAGACCAAGAGCGGTGTCAAGAAGCGATTCAAGATCACCGCGTCGGGTAAGGTGAAGCACGGTGCCGTCGGCAAGCGTCACCGCCTGACCCACCACAACGCCAAGTACATCCGCCAGAACCGCGGGACAGACACGATCTCCGACGCCGATGCGCGGACGATCAAGCTCTGGGCCCCGTACGGCCTGAAGCGCTAGGAGGCCCGATATGGCACGTGTCAAACGCGGGACAACCTCGCACGCCCGTCACAAGCGGGTTCTCGAACTGGCGAAGGGCTATTACGGTCGTCGCAAGAACACCATCCGCGTCGCGCGGCAGGCGGTCGAAAAGGCCGGCCAGTACGCGTACCGCGACCGCAAGGCGAAGAAGCGCAACTTCCGCGCGCTGTGGATCCAGCGGATCAACGCCGCCGTGCGCGAAGTCGGCCTGACCTACGGCGTCTTCATGCACGGCCTCAAGCTGGCGAATGTCGAGCTCGATCGGAAGATCCTCGCCGACATCGCGATGCACGAGCCCGAGGCGTTCCGCGCGATCGCAGCGCAGGCGCAGGCCGCGCTCGACGCCAAGCCGGCGATGGCTGCGTAAGGCAGCTGCCCGGACGACGATCGAGGGGCGCGGGCGGCGAGAGCTTCCTGCGCCCCTTTCGTTTTGGGGCGGGCGCGGCTACCACCCGCCGACCATGACCGAACCTGACACTTTGCTCGCCGCGATCGACGGTGCCGCCACGCTCGACGCGCTCGAAGCGATCCGCGTCGCTGCGCTCGGCAAGGCGGGCAGCGTCACCGCGCTGATGAAGACGCTGGGGGGCATGGCGCCCGAGCTACGCCTGACCGAAGGCCCGCGGCTCAACGCGCTGCGCGACAGCGTCGCCGCCGCGATCGCCGCGCGCAAGGCCGCGCTCGAGACCGCCGCGCTCGATGCCCGGCTGGCGAGCGAGCGCCTCGACATGACGCTCCCCGTTGCCCCCACCCCGGCGGGCAGCATCCACCCGATCAGCCAGGTGATGGACGAGCTCGCCGAGATCTTCGCCGACCTCGGCTTCGCCGTCGCGACGGGGCCCGAGATCGAGGACGACTGGCACAACTTCACCGCGCTCAACATGGACGAGAACCATCCGGCGCGGGCGATGCACGACACCTTCTACTTCCCCGACACGCCCGGCGACGCGCGGCGGATGCTGCTGCGTACCCACACTTCGCCGGTGCAGATCCGGACGATGACGACCACCCCGCCGCCGATCCGGATCATCGCGCCGGGCCGCGTCTATCGCTCCGACTCCGACGCGACGCACACGCCGATGTTCCACCAGGTCGAGGGGCTGGTGATCGACCGCGACAT
The DNA here is from genome assembly GCA_964245955.1 of uncultured Sphingomonadaceae bacterium. GTDB lineage: Bacteria > Pseudomonadota > Alphaproteobacteria > Sphingomonadales > Sphingomonadaceae > Polymorphobacter_B. Next base: position 5,459 of record CAXTPH010000090.1, read on the forward strand.
CACGATGGGCCACCTGCGCTGGACGCTCGAGACCTTCGTCCGCGCCTTCTTCGAGGTCGACGACGTCACGCTGCGCTTCCGCCCGAGCTATTTCCCCTTCACCGAACCCTCGGTCGAGGTCGACGTCTGCTGTTCATGGGACAATGGCACGCTGTCGATCGGCGGGTCCGCGAGCTGGCTCGAGATCCTCGGCGGCGGCATGGTCAACCCGCGCGTGATCGCGGCGTGCGGGCTCGATCCCGACGAGTATCAGGGCTTCGCCTTCGGCTGCGGCATCGACCGGCTGACGATGCTCAAATACGGCATGACCGACCTTCGCGCGTTCTTCGACGGCGACGCGCGCTGGCTGCGCCACTACGGCTTCCGCGGCATCGATGTGCCGACGCTGAGCGGGGGAGTTGGCGCGTGAAGTTCACCCTGTCGTGGCTCCGCGACCATCTCGACACCGACGCGCCGCTCGACCGCATCCTGACTGCGCTGACCGAGTGCGGGCTAGAGGTCGAGGGCGTGACCGATCCCGCCGCGGCGATCGGTGCGTTCACCATCGCCGAGGTGCTGAGCGCCGCGCCGCACCCGCAGGCCGACAAGCTCCAGGTGCTCAGCGTCAGCACCGGCAGCGGCGACCCGCTCCAGGTCGTCTGCGGCGCGCCCAACGCGCGCGCGGGCATGAAGGGCGTGTTCGGCGCGGTCGGGACGTATGTCCCGGGCTCCGACCTGACGCTCAAGGTCGCGAGCATCCGCGGCGTCGAGAGCCGCGGCATGATGTGTTCGATGCGCGAGCTCGAGCTGTCCGACGAGCATGACGGGATCATCGACCTCCCCGCGGACGCGCCGGTCGGCACAGCCTATGCGGCGTGGGCCGGGCTCGACGATCCGGTGATCGAGGTCGGCATCACGCCGAACCGGCAGGACTGCATGGGCGTCGCCGGGATCGCCCGCGACCTCGCCGCCGCCGGGATCGGCACGCTGCGGACCCCGCCGGTCGTGCCGGTCGCGGGCGGCTTCCCCTGCCCGATCGAGATCCGCACCGACGACCCCGACGCCTGCCCGGCGTTCCTCGGTCGTGCGGTGCGCGGCGTCGTCAACGGCCCCTCCCCCGACTGGCTGCAGCGACGGCTGCGCGCGATCGGGCAGAAGCCGATCAGCCGCCTCGTCGACATCACCAACTTCATCACCTTCGACCGCGGCCGGCCGCTCCACGTCTACGACCTCGCGCACGTCGCCGGGGCGCTGGTCGCCCGGCGCGCCGTTGCCGGCGAGAGCGTCGTCGCGTTGAACGGCAAGACCTATGCGCTCGACGCGTCGATGACCGTCATCGCCGACGACGCGCAGGTCCACGACATCGGCGGCATCATGGGCGGCGCGGCGTCGGGCGTGTCGCAAGGCACGACCGACGTGCTGATCGAATGCGCGTATTTCGCCCCCGAGCGGATCGGCGCGACCGGGCGCGCGCTCGGGCTAAGCAGCGACGCGCGCGCGCGGTTCGAACGCGGCGTCGACCCAGGGTTCCTGCAGGGCGGGCTCGACCTCGCAACGACGATGGTGCTCGACCTGTGCGGCGGCGAAGCCTCGGACGCGATCGTCGCGGGCAGCATTCCCGTCCCCGACAAGACCGTGCTGTACCGGCCCGACCGGACGCGGACGCTCGCCGGGGTCGCGGTCGGCGCCGACGAGCAGGCGGCGATCCTGACGCGGCTCGGCTTCGGCGTGACACGCGGCGAACGCTGGAGCATCGCCGTCCCGTCGTGGCGGCGCGACATCGACGGCGAGGCCGACGTCGTCGAGGAGGTCGTCCGCATCCACGGCTATGCGTCGATCCCGTCGACCCCGTTGCCGCGCGCCGAGGGCGTCGCGCGCCCGACCGCGACCCCGGCGCAGCTGGTCGAACGCCGCCTGCGCCGCGCGCTCGCGGCACGCGGGCTCGACGAGACTGTGACGTGGAGCTTCGTCGCCCCGGCGCAGGCCGAGCCGTTCGGCGGCGCGACGTGGACGCTCGCCAACCCGATCTCGTCCGAGCTGTCGGCGATGCGCCCGTCGCTGCTGCCCGGGCTGCTGGCGGCGGCGAAGCGCAACCTCGACCGCGGCCAGGCGGGGGTGCGGCTGTTCGAGGTCGGGCGGCGCTATCTGGCGGAGGGCGAGCACGCCACCGCCGCGATCCTGCTCGCCGGACCGGCGCGGGCGCGCGACTGGCGAACCGGTGCGGCGACGAGCTATTCGGCGTTCGACGCCAAGGCCGAGGCGCTCGCCGCGCTCGCCGCCGCCGGGGTGCCGGTCGAGCGGCTAAGCGTCTTGCCGCCCGCCGATCCGTGGTTCCACCCGGGCCGGTCGGGCCGTCTCGCGCTCGGCCCGAAGACCGTGCTCGCGAGCTTCGGCGAGCTGCACCCGCGCATCGCGGCCACGCGCGAGCCGGTCGCGGTCGCCGAAATCTACCTCGATGCGATCCCGCCCGCCCGGTCGGCGAAGCGCGCGCGCCCGGCGTTCACCCCGCCGGCGTTGCAGGCCGTCACCCGCGACTTCGCCTTCGTCGTCGCCGCCGACCTGCCCGCCGAGACGCTGCTGCGAGCGGTGCGCAGTGCCGACAAGGCGGCGATCACCGATGTCGCGCTGTTCGACCGCTTCCCGCTCGGCGACGGCGTCAGCCTCGCGGTGACGGTGACGCTCCAGCCGGTCGCGCGAAGCTTCACCGACGCCGAGATCGAGGCGGTGTCGGCGAAGATCGTCGCCGCGGCGGCGAAGGCCGGCGCGACACTACGCGGCTAGGAACCCGGCGATCGCGGTGCCGAGATCGGGCATCGTTACCGAGCTCATGTGCGTCCCCGGGATCTCGACGTAGCTTGCGTCTGGCAGCGCGGCGGCGAGGTCGGGGGCCGAGCCATTGTCCTGATCGGCGGCGCCGCAGACGACGAGCGTCGGCGTGGCCATCGCCTCGATCGCTTCGCGCGAGGTTTCCGCCTGCGCGCGCAGCAGATGCGCGACCGCGACCCCGTCGACCTTGTTGGTCCGCATGAACTGCACCGCGAGCCAGCCGGGCGAGCCGCGTTCGAAGCTGTCGGGCTCGGCAATGACCTTGAGGAACCAGCCCGTCCGGCGGTTCGATTCGACCAGCCCGGCGAGCCCCATGCCGGCAAGCACGACGCGGCGTGGCCGAAGCCCGCGGACGAGCAGGCGCACCGCCGTCCGGCTGCCGAGCGAATAGCCGCCGAGGTCGAAGTCGGTCAGCCCGAGGTGCGCGACGAGCGCCTCGATATCCCGCGACAGGACGTCGACCGGATAGGCGCCGGCGTCATGCGGCTTTGCACTGGCCCCATGCGCGCGGAAGTCGGGCATGATCACCCGGAAGCCGGCGGCGGCGATGCGGTCGGCGGTGCCGAATCTGATCCAGTTGGTCACCGCGTCGCTGAACAGCCCGTGGAGCAAGACGACCGGGCGCCCGGCGCCAACCTCGCGCCACGCGATCGGCTGACCGTCGAACGAGGCGAAGGTGTCGGTCATTGGCGCGCGGCTTCCTACCGGGCGACGAGCGAAGGTTCGTCGTCGCATCGCGCCTCGGGCAGGTCGTCGGGCGCGATCCAGCCGGGGACGCGGGTCTCGACCCCGAAATGGCTGGTGAGCATCACTGCAGCCGGGTCGTCGAGCGAGCCGACGGTTAGGTCCATCTTCGCCGAATCGGGGTATTCAAAGGTCAGCGGCGTCCCGCACGCCGCGCAGAATCCCCGGCGCGCGATCGGCGACGAGGCGAAATAGGTCGGCGTGCCGGTCGTCCAGACGACGTCGCCCTTGAGCGCGTTGACGAACGCCGCGGCGACGTTGCCGGCCGCGCGCTGGCACA
>CAXTPH010000091.1:0-9268 GCA_964245955.1 uncultured Sphingomonadaceae bacterium
CCAATCCGGTAAGTGGCGTTGCGCGGGTCGCCTACCTGCCCCCCGGCGGTGAACCTGTCGGGTCTCCGTCGGTTGAGCGTCCTGACCACCGAGGGAAAAGACGATGGCAAAGCTCGATGCCGCCGATCGCGACAAGCTCGACGATGCGAAACACGCCTTTCCCAAGCAGCGCAAGGAGCCGATCGAGGCTGCGAAACACGTCCGCAACGCGATCGCCCGCTTCGACCAGGTCAAGGACGTGACCGACGCCGAGCGCGATGCGGCGTGGAAGCGGATCAAGGCGGCGGCGAAAAAGTTCGATGTCGAGGTCGGCGAGACGAGCTGGCGCGACTTGGGCAGGGCCAAGTCCTGACGGTGCGCCTGCCGACGCGGCGGGTCGAGCCGCGCATCCTCTTCGTCGTCGCTATCGTCTGCGCCGCGTTGTGGGGCGTCGCCCACCTAGGCTCTGAAATCGGCGAGGGCGACACAGCCAGGTTCGACCGTGCGGTGCTGCTCGCCCTGCGGCAGACCGCCGATCCCAACCTGCCGGTCGGCCCGTTGTGGCTGCGCGAGACCGCGCGCGACATCACCGCGCTCGGCGGCTTCACCGTACTGACTCTGGTTTCGCTGGCGTCGGTCGCGGTGCTGCTCGTCTATGACCGCCACCGGCAGGCGCTGGTGTTCGGCACGACGGCGATCGTCGCGCAGGTCGCAGCCGAGGTCATCAAGCATTTCGTCGGGCGCGAGCGCCCGACCTTCGTCACCCAGTATGACATGACCAGCTCGTCGAGTTTTCCGAGCGGGCATTCGATGATGGCCCCGGCGATCTACTTCACACTCGCCGCGATCGTCGCCGCCGGCGAGCTGCGGCCCGGCGCGCGCCGCCTGCTCATGGCGGGCAGCGGCGTGCTCGTCGTCGCGATCGGGGTGAGCCGGATCTACCTTGGCGTCCACTGGCCGACCGACGTCGTCGCCGGCTGGACACTCGGCTCGGCGATCGCGCTTGTGGCGTGGGTGGCGTTGCAGCAAGGCCGCAAGGCCTTATAGCGACTGGGCAACAACCGAACTGGGTCGGCATGAGCGGAGCGAGCGGACGCGCGATCGTCCTCGTCAGATGGTGGAGTACGGTGCTCGCGGGTGCGCTGCTCATCCTCGCCGTCGTCGCCGTCAACGGCCATCCGACGGTGTTCACCGATACCGACGACTATTATGCGCTCGGCAAGGAGCTGATGACCGATGTCGGCCTCGGCCCGCCGCCGCCCGAGCTGTCCGACGCCGATGTCGCCCAGGCCAAGATCGACCGGCATATGGGGCTGACGCAGATGGCGTCGCGGTCGGCGATCTACAGCCTGTTCCTCTACGTCACCGAAGTCGCCGGGACACTCTGGCTGATGGCGCTCGCGCAGGCGGCGGCGGTCAGCTGGCTGTTTATGCTGCTGTGGCGGACGGGGCTACCGCGCGAACGGTGGCGGACCGGGCTGGTCGCGCTCTTCGCGGTCGCGCTGGTCTCGCCGCTGCCCTACTTCGCCGCCTTCGCGATGCCCGACATCTTCGCCGGGGTCGTGGTCGCCGCCGCGACGCTGTTGCTGGTCTATGCCGATCGGCTCGGGCGGTGGGAGCGGCGGGGGGTCGGCGCGCTGTTGACCGTCGCGCTGGCGGTCCACACCTCGCATGTCCTGTTCATGGTGCCGCTGCTCGGCGTCGGCGGGCTGATGCTGATCTGGCTGCGTGCGGGCCGGCGTGCGGCGGCGGGACGGTTGGTCAGCGTCGGCATCGCCATCGTCGTCGCGCTCGCGGCGAACAGCGCCTACGGCGCGCTGATTCGCTTCGAGACCGGCGAGCCGCTGCGCAACCAACCGTTCCTCACCGCGCGACTCCTCGCCGACGGGCCGGGCCGGACATACCTCCGCCACGCCTGCGAAAAGGGCAATGTCTATACCCTTTGCGCCTACAAGAATAAGCCGCTCAACAATTCGGAGGACGTGCTCTGGTCGGACCTGCCCAGGACCGGGGTGTTCATGCGCGCGGATTACAACACCAGGGTCGATCTCGAGGAGCAGGAGGCGCGCTTCGTCCTCGGTACGCTCGCCTATGCCCCGGGCGCGCAGCTGATCGCCTCGCTCAAGAATTGGGGGCAGCAACTGGTTCTGATCTTCGTTGAGGATCCGATCCGCAACCCAGTGTTCTACCTGACCGATCCGTACTGGCGGCAGACCAACCTGCCGGCGGTGATCGCGCGCGTCGCCGACTGCGGCCCGCGTCATCGAAGCTGTCCGTCGCGGCTAACAATGGCGCAGTCACGGTCTTGGCACGGTGCATGGCTGATCGCCGCGAGTGCGGCGCTGGCGCTGGCGGCATGGACGATCCGCCGCCGTCCGGGCGGCCCGGCGGGGGGCGACGACCGACGCCTCGTCGCGGTTGCGGTGGTGTTCGCCGCCGGAGTGATCCTCAACGCCGCGGTCTGTGGTATCCTGTCGGGGCCGTTCCCGCGCTACCAGTCGCGTATCGTCTGGCTGATCCCCGCCGGCGCGGCGTTGCTCTTGACGCGGCTGCGTCGCGGGTCGCCGGCCAAGGGAAGCGTCGCCGCCACTACGTAAGGTTAGCGGGATTGGAGCGCCGACATGATCACCGCCGCCATCGCGATCAATCGCTTCGGTCTCGGCCAGCGCCGCGACGAGGCGATTCCCAGCGAACCAAAGCGCTGGCTGCTCGACCAGTTCGCCGCGTTCGAGCCGCGTCCGGCGGTGCTGGCCGGTGTGCCGACCAGCGCGGCGATGGCGGCGCAGTATCACGAGTTCCTCCTCAAGATCCGCGACGCGCTCGGCACCATGGGCATCCCCGAGCTAGCAAACGTTGCGCCGATGGCGGGTGCGCCGGCCGCGCCGCCGCCGGCCAAGTCGGCGCGGATGGAGGTGCAGCAGGAACTGCGGCAGGGCTATCGCGCGAGCTACATTGCGCTCGTCAGCGGCCGTATCGCGGCGGCGGTCGCCTCGCCGGCTCCGTTCGCCGAGCGGCTGACGCATTTCTGGGCGAACCATTTTGCCGTCTCGGCCGACAAGCTCGCAACGATCGGGCTGGCGGGGACGCTCGAGTTCGAGGCGATCCGGCCCCATCTGTTCGGCAGCTTCGGTGACCTGCTGCTCGCAGTCGAGCGGCATCCGGCGATGCTGCTGTATCTCGACCAGGCGCAGTCGATCGGCCCCGGTTCAATGATCGGCGAGCGCGCCGCGGGCCGGCCCAACGCCAAGCGCAAGGTCGGGCTCAACGAGAACCTCGCGCGCGAGATCATGGAGCTCCACACCCTCGGGGTCGGCAGCGGCTATACCCAGGCCGATGTTCAGGAGCTTGCGCGCGGGCTGACCGGGTGGAGCGTGGGCGGCTTCGTCCGGCGGCCGATCGGCATCGAGGCTCCCGACGGCGCGTTCGTCTTCCAGGCCGACTGGCACGAGCCCGGCGCGCGGACGCTGCTTGGGGTGCGCTATGCCAACGGCGGTGTCGGGCAGGGCGAGGCAATGCTGCGCGCGCTCGCGGTCCATCCAGCGACCGCGCATCATGTCGCGACCAAGCTCGCCCGCCACTTCGTTGCCGACGAGCCGCCGCCGGCGCTCGTCGCGCGGCTGGCGGCGGTCCACCTTGCGACCGGCGGTAACCTGACCGCGCTCTACCGCGCGCTGATCGACGCGCCCGAGGCGTGGACGACACCGCTCGCCAAGTTCAAGACGCCGTGGGACTGGACGATCTCGTCGCTGCGCGGTGTCGGCATGCGCTCGGCCCCCGACGCGAGGACGGTCGGCGCGCTGACCGCGCTCGGCCAGCCGGTGTGGCGGCCCGGGTCGCCCGCCGGCTGGGACGACGTCGCCGCAAGCTGGGCGGCGCCCGACGCGTTGCTCCGCCGGGTCGAGGTCGCGCAGCGGATCGCGGCGGCGACCGGCGACGCGCTCGATGCCCGCGTGCTTGGACCGCAGCTGATGCCGGGGGTGTGGAGCCCGTCGACCGCGGCGGCGATCGCCAAGGCCGACAGCCCGGGGCAGGGGCTGGCGATGCTGCTCGTCGCCCCCGAATTCCTCCGTCGCTAGGATATGACGATGATCGACATGACCCGCCGCGGCCTGCTCGGACGGGCGGCTTTGACCGGCGTCTTCGCGTTGAGCCCCCGGATCGCTTTCGCCGCCGCCTCGACCGATCAGCGCTTCGTTTTCATCATCCTGCGCGGGGCGATGGACGGGATGTCGGTCATCATGCCGGTCGGTGACCCCGCGTATGCCGGTCTCCGCGGCGCGCTCGCGCACCCGCCGGGGGATGCCACGCCTATTCCGCTCGACTCGACCTTCGCGTTGCATCCGGCGATGGCGCGGACGGCGGCGATGTACCAGGCGAAAGAAGCGCTGTTCATCCACGCCGTCGCGTCACCGTATCGCGAGCGGTCGCACTTCGACGCGCAGAACGTCCTCGAGACCGGCGGAACCGCCGCGTACGCGCTCAAGGACGGCTGGCTCAACCGCCTCGTTACGGCGCTGCCCGCCGGCCGCGAGCCGCCGATCGCGATTGCGGCGACGGTGCCGATGGTTTTGCGGGGACCGGCCCCGGTGACATCCTATGCGCCGTCGGCGCTGCCCGAGGCGAACGACGACCTGCTTCACCGCATCAACGGCCTCTACGAGCACGATCCGCTGCTCCATCCATTATGGGCGGAGGCGATGGACGCGCGGACGCTGGCGCAGGGCGGCGACGCGAGCAAGGCGAACCCGGCGGGCCTCGGCAAGCTGGCGGCACAGTTCCTGTCGAAGCCTGCCGGACCCCGGATCGCGGTGATCGAGCTGCTCGGCTGGGATACCCATGCGCAGCAGGCGGGTCGGCTGGCGACCCAGCTCCGCCAGCTCGACGCCGTGCTCGGCGCGCTGAAGGACGGGATGGGCGCCGACTGGAACAAGACGGTCGTCCTCGCCGCGACCGAGTTCGGGCGGACGGCAGCGGTCAACGGCACCGGCGGCACCGACCACGGCACCGGCGGCGCGGCGATCCTCGCCGGCGGCGCGGTTGCCGGCGGCCGCGTGGTCGCCGACTGGCCGGGGCTGGGCAACGCGGCGCTGTACGAGGCGCGCGACCTCCGGCCGACGACCGACTTGCGCAGCGTGATGCTCGGGGTCGGTGCCGCAACCTTCGGGATCGATCCCGCGCGGCTCGGCCCCGCGCTGTTTCCGGGTGCCCGTGTGGCCCCGCTCGGGGGGCTGGTGCGGACGTAGCGGGACGGCTTATGAGGGGCGTTGGATGCTCTGCCCAGGAAAGCCCCTCATGCTCCGATCTGCCCTGTTGACCGTGGTCCTCCTTGCCAGCGCAGCGACGATCGCCCAGCCGGTACCGCCCGCTGCGACGGCAACTGCTACCCCGGCGGCGCGGCTTAGGGCTCTGTTCCAGGCCAGCGACGAAGGCACCCTAAAGCGCAACCCGATCCAGGCGCTGTTTCGCGGCGACCAGCGCTACAGCGAGCAGTTCGGCGATTACATAACAGACGGCTATAACGCGCGTGAACAGGCGGCCGGCGAGGCCGACCTCGCCGCGCTCAACGCGATCCCGCGAGCGCAGCTCAGTCGCGACGATCAGGTCAGTTACGACACCTTCAAGTACCAGACCGAGATCGGCCTGCGCGGCTACGAACCCAAGCTGCTCGAGGCGACGATCACCCGCCCGATCGACCATTTCAGCGGCTTTCAGGTGATCGTTCCCGACCTGTCGTCGGGCGAGGGCGCGGCGCCGTTCAAGACGGTCAAGGACTATGAAGATAACCTGAAGCGCCTTGCCGAATACAACACCTATCTCGATCGCGCGATCGGGCGGATGAAACAGGGGCTCGCCAAGGGCATCACCAATCCGCGCCTCGTCATGGTCAACGTCGTCGGCCAGCTAGACGCGCACGACCCGGCGAAGGTCAAGGACAGTGTTTTCTACAAGCCGGTGACCAAGTTCCCGGCGGGCTTCAGCGATGCCGACAAGGCGCGCCTGACGGCGGCGTACACCGCTTTCATCAAGGACCAGCTTAACCCGGCGCAGGTCCGGCTGCGCGACTTCATCCGCGATGTGTATGTGCCGAAGGCGCGGACGACGGTCGGCCTTTACGATATTCCGGGCGGCCGCGAGCTGTACCGCTATCTCGTCGAGGCGACGACGACGACGACGATGACGCCCGAGGCGATCCACGCCCTCGGCCTCAGCGAAGTCGATCGCATCCATGGCGAGATGGAGAAGGTCAAGAACCAGGTCGGCTTCAAGGGCTCGCTGCAGGACTTCGCCCAGTTCCTGCGGACCGACCCGAAGTTCGCGCCGGCGACCGCGGCGGCGATGCGCGACGAGTTCTTCGCCATCGACAAAAGGGTCGGCGAGACGGTCGACCGCGATTTCTCGGTTATCCCGAAGTCGCGGCTCGAGATCCGTGCCGAGCCGGCGTACAAGGAGAAGACCGCAGCGGGCGGCGAGTATCAGGGCGGAACCCCTGACGGCTCGCGCCCCGGCATCTTCTACTACAACAGCTACGACCTGCCGTCGCGCTACACCTGGGGTTACGAGACGCTGTTCCTCCACGAGGGGCGCCCCGGCCACCACTTCCAGATCAGCCTCGCGCAGGAGAATACGGCGCTGCCGGCGTTCCAGCGCTTCGGCGGGAATACCGCCTATGTCGAAGGCTGGGCGCTGTATTCGGAGAGCCTCGGCTACGAGCTCGGTTTCTTCAAGGACCCGTATCAGAACTACGGCCACCTCAACGACGAGATCCTCCGGGCGATGCGGCTGGTGGTCGACACCGGCATCCACAACGACGGCTGGGGCCGCGACAAGGCGATCGCCTATATGCTCGACAACTCGGCGATGTCGAAGACCGACGCGACCGCCGAGGTCGAGCGCTACATCGCGATCCCGAGCCAGGCGCTCGCCTATAAGGTCGGGCAGCTGACGATCCGCCGCCTGCGGACCAAGGCCGAGACCGAGCTGGGTGCGAAGTTCGACATTCGCGCCTTCCACGCGCAGGTGCTGATGTCGGGGGCGCTGCCGATGGCGGTGCTCGAACGCAAGATCGACGACTGGATCGCCGCGACCAAGAAGTCCTAGGGGAGAGATCAAGATGAAGACGATGCTGGCGGCGATCGCCGCGACCTTGCTGGCGACCGGCGCCTCGGCCGACCTGATGAAGCCCGCTGCCCCGGTCGTTGTCCGCGGCACGATCACCGCGGTCGATCCGACCGGCGCGCTCAGCGTCAAGGCCAACGACGGGACGGCGCTGACCGTCGTCCTCGCGCCCGGCACCAAGGTCGCGGCGCTGACCAAGATCGGCCTCGATGACATCAAGGCGAACAGCTTCATTGGCACCGCCGCGAAGCCGGGCAAGGACGGCGTCCTCGAGGCGACCGAAGTACACGTCTTTCCTGAATCGATGCGTGGGCTCGGCGAGGGGCACCGCGCGTGGGACACCGGGCCGACAAGCACCATGACCAACGGCAACGTCGGCAAGGTCGGCACGATCCGCCACCACAGCGGGCGGACGCTGACGGTCGACTATAAGGGCGGGACGCAGCAGGTCGTCGTGCCCGCGAACGTGCCGGTCGTCGCCTTCGCCGACGGCACCGCGGCGCAGCTCGTGCCGGGGGCCCATATCTTCGCCTTCACAATGCGGACCCCCGACGGCAAGCTCGCGACCAATCAGGTCGCGGTCGGGGTCGGCGGCGTCGTCCCGCCGATGTAACGGCGACGCCAGCTCCCTCGAACCAAGACGGCGAAAACAGCGCCACGTCGTTGCATCGACTCGCCGCGCGGAAGTTGACTAAGTTATCACGAAAACGGGGGTGAATCAGCTCCGGTCAGTTCGCAGGGTCGTCGCCGTGCCGATAGGGGTCTGTAACCAGATACGACAAATCGGAAGTTGACTCGCCTCGACCGGTTCGACGCTCTGCCGGTGCGAGGCCGCAGGCGGTTTTTGTCGAAGTTGACTAAGTTTACACGAAAACGGGTGCTTTCGAGGACGACGGCTGACGATAAGAAAGAGCTGTTCGCCGGCACACCTACTCACCGACTCGACCCGTTGCTCATAGCCGATCAGCCCCGTTGTAGGACAGCAATCAAAGGTCGCCGGGGCGGTTGACGTTGCGGATCGGGCCAAGGTCGACACCGCGCGCGCCGGTCAGCGCGACCCAGCCGCGGAGTGAGCGGTCGGTCGTCGAACGCAAATGCAGGGCGAGCACCCCCGCCAGCGCCGCCGGCCACAGCGCGAGGAGCGGCTGGCCGAGGGCGAACGCCGGGGCTTCGCCGAGCATTTCGCGCAGATCGAGCGGCAGTTCGGGCAGGTCGCAGCCGCTCGTCAGGACCGCGTCGTAACCTTGCGCCACGGCGTGGTGGAGCGCGGCGTTCAGCCCGCCCAACGGACCAAGACCGGGGGCAGGGCGGTCGGGGATCGACGCCTCGCCCGGATGCTCGCGCCCGACGACGACAAGGTCGGACACCTGCGGCCGCAGCCGGAAGATGACGTGCTCGATCAGCGGCTTGCCGCGAAACTCGGCCATCGCCTTGTCGCTGCCGAAGCGGCTCGACGCGCCCCCGGCGAGGACCGCGCCGAGGATCCCGGTCACGCCGTCTCGTCGAACAGTTCGCGCCCGATCAGGTAGCGGCGGATCTCGCTCGTCCCCGCGCCGATTTCGTACAGCTTGGCGTCGCGGAGCAGCCGCCCGGTCGGATAGTCGTTGATATAGCCGTTGCCGCCGAGCGCCTGGATCGCCTCCAACGCCATCCACGTCGCCTTTTCGGCGGCGTAGAGGATACAGCCGGCGGCGTCCTTGCGCGTCGTCTCGCCGCGATCGCACGCCTGCGCGACGGCATAAGTGTATGATTGCGCGGTCGACAGCGCGACGTACATGTCGGCAAGCTTGCCCTGCATCAGCTGGAACTCGCCGATCGCCTGACCGAACTGCTTGCGCTCGTGGACATACGGCACCACCGCGTCGAGGCACGCCGCCATGATGCCGAGCGGGCCGCCGGCGAGGACGACGCGCTCATAGTCGAGCCCCGACATCAGCACCTGGACGCCGCGTCCCTCCTCGCCGAGAACGTTGTCAAACGGCACTTCGCAATCCTCGAAGACGAGTTCGCACGTGTCGCTGCCGCGCATGCCGAGCTTGTCGAGCTTCTGCGCGGTCGAGAAGCCCGCCATGCCGCGCTCGATCAGAAAGGCGGTGATGCCGCGCGGGCCGGCGTTGGCATCGGTCTTGCCGTAGACCACGAGCGTGTCGGCGCCGGGGCCGTTGGTGATCCA
>CAXTPH010000092.1:0-9248 GCA_964245955.1 uncultured Sphingomonadaceae bacterium
GACGGTGTCGGCGAGGCGGTGCCGCTCGACATCCTGCCGGACGCGACACGGGCGACGATCACCAGCGGCGCGCAGCAAGATTATCGGATGCGCCGCTTTTTGCTCGCCGCCGGCGTCACCAAGCCCGATGCCGACTCGGGCGAGACCCCTCAGCCGAAATCGGTCGTCGTCGCCGCGCAATGTCGCCGCGCGCTGCCGGCGGGAGGGCGGGTCTCGATCGTCTGGAGTGCCGGGATAACATCGGCCGGCGGATTGGCGACCCTTCGCCCGCACCGGTTCGACTTCAAGGTCCGGCCGGCGTTCAGCGCACGCTTCGAATGCAGCCGGTCGACCCCGGCGTCGGCCTGCTCGCCGATCGAGCCAATGACGTTGAGCTTCACCGGCCAGGTGCCGGTTGCGGTCGCGCGCAGCGTCAAGCTGATCGACGCGAGCGGCAAGGAACTGCCACCGGTGCCGATCAAGGACCATGTTCAGACGGTCGACTCGATCTCGTTCAAGGGGCCGTTCAGCGAACGCGCCAAACTCCGGGTGGTTGTCCCGGCGACGCTGGCCGACGACGCCGGGCGCCCGCTGACCAACGCCGCGCGCTTCCCGCTCGACGTCGCTACCGACGACGCGCCGCCGCTGGTCAAGTTCGCCGCGAGCTTCGGCATCGTCGAGGCGGCGGAGGGCGGCGTCCTGCCGGTCACCGTCCGCGCGGTCGAGCCGCGACTCGGCGGGAACGACAGCGGCCCGCTCGGCGGGCGCGACGTGTCGATAGCGACCGATGCCGCCGTCGCCGCGTGGCTTATCCGGCTCGAGGCGGCCGAGGAGCGGACGCAGGACGAGGAGCCGATCGCCGGGTCGGACCAGGTCAAGCGGATCGAGACGACCCGCAACACGCCGCTGATTGCCGCCGCCGCGCCCGCGCGCCATTTCACCATCGCTCGCAAGGACGCGCGCGGGTTCGAGGTCGTCGGCATCCCGCTCGCCGGGCGCGGCTTCCACGTCGTCGAGCTCGCCTCGCCGCGACTCGGCGCGGCATTGCTCGGGCGCGGCGGCACGCGCTACGTCGCGGCGGGCGCACTGGTCACCGACATGGCGGTGCACTTCCAGTGGGGCCGCGGACGCAGCCTCGCGTGGGTCACGCACCTCGCCGACGCGACCCCGGTGGCCGGGGCCCGGATCGCGGTGCTCGACAGCTGCACCGGCAAGCAGTTCTTCGCCGGGACGACCGACGCGTCGGGCCGGGCATACGTCGGCGACGTCCTCCCCGAGCCGTCGGGCTACGGCAACTGCAAGTACGGCCCGGCGCCGCTGATGGTCAGCGCGCGCACGGCGGACGACTACAGCTTCACGCTGACCGACTGGAACAAGGGCATCGCGCCCGGCGATTTCAGCCTCGACACCGGGTACGGCTTCGACCGTACCGCGTGGCACACGGTGTTCGACCGCACCCTGTTCCGCGCCGGCGAGCGGGTGTCGATGAAGCACATCGTCCGCGCCCGGACCGATGCTGGCTTCGGCCCCGCCGACCTGCCGGCCGACCCGACGATCGTTATCCGCCACTTGGGCTCCGACCAGACCTACGAGCTCGACACCCGGATCGGACGCGACGGCATCGGCGAGAACGCCTGGACGATCCCCGCCGCCGCCGCCCTCGGCGAATATGCAGTCGAAATCGGCGAGCGCGGCGACACTGAGCGCCACGATTCGGGGCACTTCACGGTCGAGGAGTTCCGCCTGCCGACGATCCGCGCGCGCGTCGAGGGGCCGCGCACGCCGCAGGTCGCGCCGACCAGCGTCCAGCTCGACCTCAGCCTCGCCTATCTGTCAGGCGGCGCGGTCAACAAGGCGCCGGTCAAGCTCCGGACGCTCGTCCAGCCGCGCGACCTGACGGTCGCCGACTATCCGAAATACAGCTTCAGCGGCGAGGACATCGTCCCCGGCATCGTCCGCCTCGACGGTAGCGACGAGCCCACCGCGGCAACCCCGACCCGCGCGCGGATCGACCCCGTCACGCTGTCGCCGAACGGGACCGCGCGGCTCACGATCGACAAGTTGGTGCCGGTGACGGTGCCGTCGACGCTCGTCGCCGAGATGGACTATGACGACGCCAACGGCGAGGTCGCCACCGCGAAGGGATCGGTCAACCTCGACCCCGCGAGCGTTCGCATCGGCATCGCCAAGGACGGTTGGATCGCCAAGTCCGACGACGTCCGCCTCAACCTCGTCGCGCTCGACCTCGCCAACCAGCCGGTGCGCGGGCAGAAGATCAGCGTCCAGCTGTTCAGCCGCGAGACTTATTCGTATCGCAAGCGGCTGATCGGCGGCTTCTACAGCTACGACAACAGCCGCGAGACGAAGAAGATCGGCGGCGGCTGTTCGGGAACGACCGACGACAAAGGGATGCTCGGGTGCAAGCTCGACGCGGGGGTATCGGGCGAGGTCATCGCGCTCGCCACCGCGACCGACGCGCAGGGGCATGCCGCGCGCGCGACGCAGTCGCTGTGGCTCGCCGGCGACGACGACTGGTGGTTCGGCGGCGACAACGGCGACCGAATGGACGTCGTCGCCGAGGCGTCGGAATATCCGTCGAACGGTGTCGTCAAGGTCCAGGTCCGCATGCCGTTCCGCGCCGCGACCGGGCTCGTCAGCGTGCTCCGCGACGGTGTCATCGACAGCTTCGTCACCGACCTGTCGGGCAAGGACCCGGTCGTCGAGGTCAAGCTCAAGCGCGGCTATGCCCCCGACGTCTATATCTCGGTCCTCGCCGTCCGCGGCCGCGTTGCCGGCTGGCGGCTGTGGCTCGCCGACCTCGCGCGGCGGTGGAACCTGCCGTGGATCTCGCGCGACGCGGCGTCGCCGACGAGCCTCGTCGACCTCGCGAAGCCGTCGTACCGGTTCGGCATGACCAAGGTCCGCGTCGGTTGGGACGACCACCGCCTCGGCGTCAAGGTCGCGACCGACGCGCCGAGCTACGCCGTCCGCAAGGTCGCGCAGACGATGGTGCAGGTGACGCCGCCGACGGGACGCACGCTTCCTCCCGGGAGCGAGATCGCCTTCGCCGCGGTCGACGAGGCGCTGCTCCAGCTCCACGGCAACGACAGCTGGGACGTGCTGACCGCGATGATGGCGGACCGCCCGGTGGCGGTGCTGACCTCGACCGCGCAGACGCAGGTCGTCGGCAAGCGCCACTATGGCCGCAAGTCGGTCGCGAGCGGTGGCGGCGGCGGCGAGGGCGAAGGCGGCACCGTCCGCCGCGACTTCAACCCGCTGCTGCTGTGGCGCGGGCGGGTGCCGCTCGACGCGTCGGGACGCGCGGCGATTCCGGTCGCGATGAACGATTCGCTCAGCGCGTTCCGCCTCGTCGCGATCGCCACCGGCGGCAGCGACCTGTTCGGCACCGGCACTACCGTGGTGCGCACGACGCAGGACCTCCAGCTCCTCGCCGGCATCCCGCCGCTGGTCCGCGAAGGCGACCGCTACACCGCGACGGTGCTCGTCCGGAACGCGACGTCGAGGCCGTTCCGTGCGACGGTCGGCGGCAGCGCCGGGTCGAGCGTCCTCGCCAACCGCATCGTCGACGTGCCCGCCGGCAACGCGACGACGGTGGCGTGGGACGTCGCCGCGCCGCCGCTCGCCGGGCCGGTCGCATGGGCGATCAATGCGACCGCGACGAGCGGCGCGAAGGATGCCGTCCGCGTCGCGCAGTCGGTCATCGCCGCGGTGCCGACCGAGACGCTGCAGGCAACGCTGCTCCAGGTCGACAAGCCGCAAAGCTTCCCCGTCGCGCTCCCCGCCGGGGCGATCCCCGGGCGCGGTGGCATCGACGTCGCGCTGAGCCGCTCGCTCGGCGGCTCGCTGCCGGGGGTCCGCGCCTACATGGCGGCGTACCCGTACGACTGTATCGAGCAACGCCTGTCGGTCGCCGTCGCCACCGGCGACCGGGCGAAATGGGATGCGGCGACCGCGCTGCTCCCCGCCTATCTCGACCGCGACGGGCTCGTCCGTTTCTTTCCCGCCGACTGGATCGCGGGCGACGATTCGCTGACCGGCTACATCCTGCGGCTGTCGGCCGACAGCGGCTGGCCGCTGCCCGACGACGCGCGCAGCAAGATGATCGCCGGGCTGACGGGCTTCGTCGGCGGCAAGGTCGCGCGGTCGCACGAGAACGTCCTCGTCGTCGAAAAGGGCAAGGGCATCGTCGGCACCGCGAGTTTCGACGGCGAGGGCGCGTCGCGGCGGCTCGGCGCGGTCGCAGCGTTGCTCAGCGTCGGCGCGGCGACCCCGGCGATGCTCGAGCCGCTGTCGGTCGCCCCCGATGCGTGGCCGACCGCGACGCTGATCGACTGGGTCACGGTGCTGCGGCTCCCCGGGATCCCCGACGGACCCGGCAAGCTGTTACAGGCGCTCAACGTCCTGCGCGCGCGGCTCGACCTGCAGGGGACGCGGCTGACGATCACCCGCGCCGACGACCCGTGGCAGTTGATGAGCTCGCCCGACCTGACCGCGGCGCGGCTGGTTCAAGCGATCGTCACCCTGCCCGATTGGAAGGCCGATGCGCCGCGGATCGCACGCGGACTGA
The DNA here is from genome assembly GCA_964245955.1 of uncultured Sphingomonadaceae bacterium. Lineage (GTDB taxonomy): Bacteria > Pseudomonadota > Alphaproteobacteria > Sphingomonadales > Sphingomonadaceae > Polymorphobacter_B. The sequence continues at coordinate 4,568 of CAXTPH010000092.1, forward strand.
TGCTCGGCCAGTCGCGCGGGCATTGGGATTCGACCCCCGCGAATGCGGTCGGCACGCTGGCGATGCGCGACTTCGCGCGGGCGTTCGAGGGGACCCCGGTGACGGGCACGACGACGGCGGCGGTCGGTCCGGCATCGCGCGCCTTCACCTGGACCGCCGCCGCCGCGCCGCCGCTCGCGACGCTGCCGTGGCCGGGCGCGCAGACCTCGTTCACTTTGACCCACGCCGGGACCGGCGCGCCATGGGCGATCGTCACGGCGCGCGCGGCGGTGCCGCTGACCGCCCCGCTCGCCAGCGGCTTCGCCGTGCGTCGCTCGGTGGCGCCGGTCACGCAGGCGGTCGCCGGGCGCTGGAGCCGCGGCGACGTGATGAAGGTCCGGGTCGAGGTGACCCCGCGCGCGCCGCTGCAATGGGTGGTGATCAACGATCCGGTTCCGGCGGGCGCGACGGTTCTCGGCGGCTCGCTCGGCGGGCGCAGCGAAGTCCTTGCGGCGGGGGCGACGAGCGGCGTCCAGCCGACCTTCGTCGAGCGCCGGACCGATGCCGTCCACGCACATTACGAGAGCATGCCGCGGACGATGGTCGCGTACGAATACACTGTCCGCCTCAATAGCGCCGGCACGTTCCGCCTGCCGCCGACGCGGGTCGAGGCACTGTATTCGCCCGATATGATGGCGCTGCTGCCCAACGCCCCGGTCGAGGTGGCGGCGCGGCCTTGAGTCGGGTCCGATGGGCGACGATCGCGCTGGCGGTCGCGCTCGCGGCGCTCTGGCTCGCGACCCGCCCGGCGACACTGCCCGAATTCGCGACCGTCCGCTCCGGGTGGCATTCGTCGGAGGCGCGGCTGCTTGCCCGCGACGGTCGGGTCCTTGACATCGTCCGCGCCGACGCCAGCGTGCGGCGGCTCGACTGGGTTCCGCTCGACCGGATCGCCGCTCCGCTCGTGACCGCCGCCGTTGGCGCCGAGGACCGGCGTTTCTGGAGTCATCGTGGGGTCGACTGGCGCGGCGTCGGCGGCGCGCTGCGCGACCGGCTGCGGGGAAGGTCGGGGCGGGGGGCGAGCACGGTCTCGATGCAGGTCGCGGCGATGCTCGATCGGGGGCTCGGCGCGAGCGGGAGCCGATCGCCGTTGCAGAAGCTGGGGCAAGCGCGCGCGGCGCTGGCGCTCGAACGGCGGTGGTCGAAGCGCGAAATTCTCGAAGCTTGGTTCAATCTGCTGCCGTTTCGCGGCGATCTCGTCGGCATCGACGCGGCGACGCGGGCGCTTGCGGGCAGGCCCCCCGACGCACTCGATGCGACCGAAGCGCGGATCCTCGTCAGCCTGCTGCCCGCCCCGCGCGCCAGCCCCGCAGCCGTCGCCCGCCGTGCCTGCGCTGCGAGCGCGATCCCCTGCGCCCGGCTCCAGCTCCGCGCCGCCGAGATGCTTGGCCCGCGCAGCGCGCTGCCCGACCCCGGCCTCGCGCCGCAGGTCGCCGCCCAGCTGTTGACGCGCGGCCGGAGCGCGGTCCGCACGACACTCGACGCCGACCTGCAGCGCTTCGTCGCTGCGACGCTCGACCGGCAGCTGGCATCGCTGTCGGCGCGCAACGCGCGCGACGGCGCAGCGCTCGTTGTCGACAATGCGAGCGGCGACATCCTTGCCTATGTCGGATCAGGCGGTCCCGAATCGCGCAGCGGCGCGGTCGACGGCGCGCGGTCGCCCCGCCAGGCGGGGTCGTCGCTCAAGCCGTTCCTGTACGAACTCGCGATCGAGCGGCGGCTGCTGACGGCGGCGTCGATCCTCGACGACGCGCCGGTCGACCTCGATACCGCATCAGGACTTTATATTCCGCAGAACTACGACCGCAGCTTCCGCGGCCCGGTCAGCGTCCGCTCGGCACTCGGCAATTCGCTCAACGTCCCCGCCGTCCGCACCTTGTTGCTCGTCGGGGTCGATGCGTTCCGCGACCGGCTGTTCGACGCCGGCTATCGCGGCATCTCGCGCGACGGCGACTATTACGGCTTCAGCCTCGCGCTCGGCTCGGCCGAGGTCACGCTCGTCGAGCAGGCGGCGGCGTTTCGCGCGCTCGCCCGCGGGGGACTGTGGTCGCCGCTGCGCCTTGAACCCGCCATCGCCGTCACGGACCGCCGCGTGATGACCGCGCCGGCTACCGCGATCGTTACCGACATCCTCGCCGATCCCGCCGCGCGGTCGGCGACCTTCGGGCCTGACAACGGGCTCGAGCTGCCGTTCCCGGCGGCGGTCAAGACCGGCACCTCGAAGGCGCTGCGCGACAATTGGTGCGTCGGCTTCACCTCGCGCTTCACCGTCGCGGTATGGGTCGGGAATTTCGAGGGCGACAGCATGGCGGCGGGGGTGTCGGGCGTCGTCGGCGCGGCCCCGGCGTGGCGGACGATCATGCTCCACCTCCATCGCGACGTCCCCGCCGCGCCGTTCGCCCGCCCCGCTGTCGTGGTGCACCCGGTCGTCTTCGTCCCCGCGATCGAGCCGCCGCGAAGCGAACTGTTCATGCCCGGGACCGCACTGTCGACGGTCCGTGTCGCGACCGCAGCACGGCGGCCGCGCATCGTGGCCCCGGCCGACGGCACCGTCGTCGCGCTCGATCCGGACATCCCACCGGCGCGGCAGCGGATCGCGATCGTCGTCGCCGGCGAGGGCCGCGTCGCGATCGATGGCCGTCCGCTCGACAGTGCCCGGCTCTGGTCGCCGGTGCCGGGTGTACACCGCATCACCTTGAGCGACGGACCCAGGTTGCTCGACCATGCCCGGATCACGGTTCGGTAGCGGAACCACGCCCCCGGCTGCCGGTTGGGTAACATACGTCGGGAGACATCAAAATGACCGCCATCCGCTACTCGCCCTCGGTTGAAGTCCTGGAACCCGATGAGGCCGCGACCACCGCGTCGCTGATCGAGGCGATGAAGAGCATTTCGGCGACGACCTTCGCGGACGAGAACAAGGCGATCCGCGCGGTGCATGCCAAGAGCCATGCGCTGCTCGATGCCGAGTTGACGGTGCTCGGCGGACTCTCGGCGGACCTGGCGCAGGGCCTGTTCGCCGAGCCCGGCAGCTACAAGGTGCATCTGCGCATCTCGACGTCGCCGGGCGACCTGATGGACGATCATGTCTCGACCCCGCGCGGCATCGCGATCAAGGTTCACGACGTCCGCGGCGAGCAATTGTCGGGCAACGCCACCGACTCGACGCAGGACTTCCTGATGGTCGAGGGACCGACCTTTGCCGCCGCGACCCCGAAGGACTTCCTCGGCACGGTCAAGCTGCTCGCGAGCACGACCGACAAGGCCGAAGGGCTCAAGCGCGCCTTCTCGGCGACCGCGCGCGGCATCGAGGCGCTGCTCGAAGCGGTTGGCAGCAAGTCCGGTCTGCTCGTCGCGCTCGGCGGCCACAAGCTGACCAATCCGCTCGGCGAGACCTATTACAGCCAGGTTCCAATCCGTTACGGTGATTATATCGCCAAACTCGCGGTGGTCCCGGTCGGCGCGCTCGCCGAGCTCAAGGACGCGCCGGTCGATCTCGACGACAAGCCCAACGGGCTCCGCGAGGCGATCGGGACCACGTTCGCGCATGGCGGCGGCGAGTGGGAGGTGCGCGTCCAATTATGTACCGATCTCAGTACGATGCCGATCGAGGATGCGTCGGTCGCATGGCCCGAGGACGCCAGCCCCTACGTTACCGTTGCCCGCCTGCGGGCTGCGGCGCAGCCGTCGTGGAGCATCGACCAGGTGCACGCGATCGATGACGGCCTTGCCTTCTCGCCGTGGCATGGACTCGTGGCACACCAACCACTTGGCGGCATCATGCGGGCGCGGAAGCCCGTCTATGAAGCGCTGCAGGGCGAGCGGTCGACCCGCGTCGGCTGCCCATTCAGCGAAGGCGCCACCCGTGCCGCAGGGTGACAAGGACGCCTACACCGCCAAGCAAAAGCGCAAGGCCGAGCACATCGAAGCGAGCTACGAGGACAAGGGCTTGCCCGCCAAAGAGGCCGAGGCGCGGGCGTGGGCGACGGTCAACAAGCAGGACGGCGGCGGCAAGAAGAGCGGGTCGGGCCGGACGAAGTCTGCCGCGGGATAACGACAAGCCGCTCGATTTCCTGCCAAATCGCCGCCGCACAGCTACGCGCACACCGCCAAACGGCGCTGCAACGCGCGTGTTCGGTAAAATCGCGTGCGGCGGCCCCGGCTGCACATACTCAGTGCGCATCACCCCAGCTGACGCCGGTGCCGATCTCGACGCCGAGCGGGACGTGGAGGTCGACCGCCGGAGCGTGCGCCTCGGCCATGACGCGGCGGATGACGCCGGTCGCCGCCGCGACCTCGCCGTCCGGGACCTCGAAGACGAGTTCGTCGTGGACCTGGAGGAGCATCCGGGTGCCGGTCAGTCCGGCGCTGCCCAGCGCGCCCGGCATCCGCACCATCGCCCGCTTGATGATATCGGCGGCGGTCCCCTGGACGCGGGCATTGACCGCCTGGCGCTCGGCGTTCTGGCGCTCGCCCATGACCTTCGACGCGATCATCGGCACGTTCGCCTTGCGCCCGAACAGCGTCGTGACGAAGCCGTGGTCGCGGGCGAAGGCGATCGTTTCGGCCATATAGTTGCGGATGCCGGGAAAGCGGCTGAAGTACAGGTCGATGTAGCGCGCCGCCTCGCCGCGATCGATGC
>CAXTPH010000093.1:0-9210 GCA_964245955.1 uncultured Sphingomonadaceae bacterium
GGTCAGCTTCACCGGCTCGACGCGGGCCGGGATCGAAGTGGCGAAGAACGCCGCGCCGACGGTCAAGCGCGTCGCGCAGGAGCTCGGCGGCAAGTCGCCGAACATCGTCCTCGACGATGCCGATCTCGACGCCGCGGTGACGCGTGGCGTGGTGTCGATGATGAACAACTCGGGCCAGTCGTGCAACGCGCCGTCGCGGATGCTCGTGCCGGCGGGCAAGATGGCGCAGGCGAAGACGATCGCCGCCGCCGCCGCCGAGAGCGTCACCGTCGGTCCGCCCGACGGCAACGCCAAGATCGGCCCGGTCGTCAGCGAGGCGCAGTGGCACAAGATCCAGGGGCTGATTCAGACGGGCATCGACGAAGGCGCGACGCTCGTGTCGGGCGGCACCGGCAAGCCCGAGGGGCTTGAGACCGGCTATTACGTCAAGCCAACGGTCTTCGCCGACGTCACCAACGACATGGCGATCGCGCGCGAGGAGATCTTCGGCCCGGTCCTGACGATGCTCGGCTATGCGTCGGAGGACGAAGCGGTCGCGATCGGTAACGACACCGTCTACGGCCTCGCCGCTTACGTACAGGGCGAACTCGGCCACGCTCATGCGGTGGCGAAGAAGCTGCGCGCGGGGCAGGTGTTCATCAACGGCGCGCAGGGCGACCTGATGGCCCCGTTCGGTGGCTACAAGCAGTCGGGCAACGGCCGCGAATGGGGCGACCACGCCTTCGCCGAATTCCTCGAGGTCAAGTCGATGCTCGGCTGGGGCGCGGTCGAGGCGGCTGAGTAGTTGCCTTCCCCCCTCCCCTCGAGGGAGAGGCGAGAGATGGCGCAGCCGGCCCGGGGGGTGGGTCGGGCACGCGCCGCGGAGTCGCTCGTGGCGACTGCCCCACCCCCGGCCCCTCCCCTGAAGGAGAGGGGAGGAGAATGCGATGACCATTAACACCCGCATCACCACCCTCCTCGGTGTCGAGCACCCGATCCTGCTCGCGGGCATGGGCGGCGTGTCCTACGCCGAGGTCTGTGCCGCGGTCAGCATCGCCGGCGGCTTCGGTTCGCTCGGCATGGCCGGCCTGTCGCCCGAGAGGATCCGCCAGCAGATGCGGCGGGTGCGCGAGCTGACCGACAAGCCGTTTGGGGTCGACCTGCTCACCGCGCAGCCCGAGACGCTGACGGCGTCGGTCGACGTGATCATCGAGGAAGGCGCGAAGGCATTTATCGCCGGGCTCGGCGTGCCCGTCGCGATCATCGAGCAGCTTCATCAGGCGGGCATCGTCGTCATGTGCATGGCCGGGTCGGTGCGCCACGCGGTCAAGGCGGCGGAGGCCGGATGCGACGTCGTCATCGCGCAGGGGACCGAGGCGGGCGGGCATACCGGGTCGGTCGCGAGCGTCGCGCTGTGGCCGCAGGTGGTCGATGCGGTCGACGTGCCGGTGATCGCCGCCGGCGGTCTGTTCGACGGGCGCGGGCTCGCGGCGGCGCTGGCGTTCGGCTGCGAGGGCGTGTGGATGGGGACGCGCTTCATTGCCTCGACCGAGGCGCATGCCGGGCAGGCGTACAAGGACGCGATCCTAGCGATGAGTGAGAGCGACACCGTTATCAGCCGCGCCTTCACCGGCAAGACGCTCCGCGCGATCGCCAACGACACGACACGCGAATGGGCGAACAAGGAGCCGCTGCCGTTCATGGCGCAGGTGGCGAATTCGGCGCGCAACAACCTGCTCGGGCCGATCGCGGGGGTGGTCGACGACGTCGATCCGGCGACGCAGTGCCTCGCGGCGGGGCAGGGCGGCGGCGCGATCACCGAAATCCTGTCGTGCGCCGAGATCGTCCGGCGGACGATGGCCGAGGCGGAAGCGGCCATCGGACGACTGCAGGCCGGCTAACGTTCCCAGCGGACGAAGATCGCGGTCGGCAGCAGCCGTCCGCGCGCTTCCTCGCGGATCGTCATCTCGCCGGCGGTGATCCTGCCGCCGAGCCCGGCCAGCGCTTCGCCGGCGAGTTCGCCGATGGCCACCGCCGACATGCGAATCGCATAGACCGTCAGGACGAGGAACGCCGACCTGTCGTCGAGCAGGCTCCGCGCGCAGCCGAGCAATTCGGGCAGGTCGCGGTACAGCTCCCACACTTCGCCCTCGGGCCCGCGTCCGTATTTCGGCGGGTCGAGGATGATCCCGTCGTAGCGCCGCCCGCGCCGGACCTCGCGCCGCATGAACTTGAGCGCGTCGTCGACGACCCAGCGGACGGGCGCGTCGGCGAGCCCGCTCAGCCGCTGGTTCTCGACCGCCGCCGACACCGCCTTCTTCGACGCGTCGAGGTGGGTCACGCCCGCCCCGGCCGCTGCGCACGCCAGCGTGCCGACCCCGGTATAGCCGAAGACGTTGAGCACCTCGGACCCCGCCGCGACTCGTTCGGCCATCCAGTCCCAGTGGACCGCCATGTCGGGGAAGAAGCCGAGGTGGCGGAACGGCGTGTTGGTCGCACGGAATTTGACCGATCCACGCGCCAGTGGCCACGCGTTCGGCACGCTCGCGTCGAGGTTCCAGCGGCCGCCGCCATCCTCCTCCGACCCGCCGACGAACTCGCCGTTCGCTGTCCAGTCGGCGCTTGCTGGGGACCACAAGGCCTGCGGTTCGGGGCGGATGAAGCGGTACGGGCCGTAGCGTTCGAGCTTTCGCCCGGCCCCCGAGTCGACCAGCCCGTAATCCGCCCACGGCTCGGCGGTGATGATTTGGAGGTCCATCGCCTACCCCGTTATCCCAGCCCCAACCGTCATCCCCGCAAAGGCGGGGATGACGACGTCGTATTTGGCTGGCGATGCGCTCACGCCGCGCGCTTCAACGCCGCCGCGCCGACATCCGCCACCGCATACGGCCCGACGAGCATCCGGCCTGCCGCCGCGCGGACGGTGTCGAGGTCGACCGCGTCGATCCGCGCGACGAGGTCGGCCGGGGTCTTGATCGTCCCGTGCGCGAGCAACTGCCGCGCGAGATATTCGGCCCAGCCCCCCGGCGATTCGAGGCTCATCAGCAGCCCGGCGCGGACCTGCGCCTTGGCGCGCGCGAGTTCGTCGGGGCGCAGCCCGGCGGCGGTATCGGCGAGTACTGCCATCGCGAGGTCGATCGCCCGCGCCGCGTCCTTCTTCGCGGTCGCGAGATAGACCGAGAATAGCCCGGCGTCGGCATAGGGCGTGGTCGATGCATAGACCGAATAGGCGAGGCCGCGGTCTTCGCGCAGCTCCTGGAACAGCCGCGACGACGCGCCGCCGCCGGCCGCGGTGACGAACACCGCGACCGCATCAAAATCGGGGTGGTGATAGCCGGGGGCGGGGGCGCCGAGCGTCAAATGCGCCTGCTCGAACTTGCGCCGGTCGTGATGGACGCCGGGGGCGAACGTGGCGGGGGCAAAGTCAGGGCGCGTGCCGGGATCGAGGTCGCCGAACAGCCGCTCGCTCAAGGCCACCAGCGCGTCGTGATCGACTTTGCCCGCCGCGGCGACGATGCACGACCCGCCACGATACTGGACGTTCAGCCAGTCGCGCAGGTCGGCGGCGGTCAGCGCGGCGATCGACTCCTCGCTGCCGAGGATCGACCGCCCGATCGACTGGCCGGGGTAGGCGGCGGCCTGGAGGTGGTCGAAGACGATGTCGTCGGGGGTGTCGCGCGCCTCGCCGAGCTCCTGCAGCACGACCGCCTTCTCGCGCTCGAGCTCGGCTTCGTCGAAACGCGGCGCGCGGACGAGGTCGGCGATGATCTCGAGCCCGAGCGGCGCATCACCGGCCAGCATCCGCGCGTGGAACACCGTCATGTCGCGCGCGGTATAGGCGTTCAAAGACCCGCCGACGTCCTCGATCTCCTCAGCGATCCGCCGCGCCGAGCGCGTTGCGGTGCCCTTGAAGACCATATGCTCGAGCAAATGCGCGACGCCGTTGGTCGCTTGCGTCTCGAGCCGGGCGCCGGTGTCGACATGGAGGCCCAGGCTGACCGTCTCGACGTGCGGCATCGACCGGCTGACGACGCGGACGCCGTTGGGCAGGGTGGTGAGATCGGTCACGCTGCGGTCGCCCGCTCGGCGATATACGCCTCGACCGCGTGCAGGTCGGCGGGCAGCGTCGCGAAACGCTCCTCGCGGTCGAACAGGCCTGCGGCGCGCGCCGGCATTGGTGGGCGATGCCCCGACGCGCGCTCGACTGCGTCGCGGAATTTCGCCGGATGTGCGGTCGCCAGCGTGACGATCGGGCCTTCGACTTCCGCCGCGAGGTCGCGCGCCGCCGCCAGCCCGATCGCGGTATGCGGGTCGACCAGCTCACCGCATTCGGCCGATGCCCAGCGCAGCGCCTGCGCCATGCCGTCGGCGTCGACGCGCGCGCTGACGAGCAGCGCCGCGGCTTGCGTCCGCATCGCCGGGGTCAGGGCGAGGCGCTTGCTCGCCTCGAACCCCGTCATCGCCGCCGCGGTCGCGGCGCCGTCGCGCCCGTAGAGGTCGAACAGCAGCCGTTCGAAGTTCGAGCTGACCTGGATATCCATCGACGGCGCGGCGGTCGCCTCGACCTGCCCGACCGAATAATCACCCGCGCTGAGCGCGCGGTGGAGAATGTCGTTGACGTTGGTTGCAACGATCAGCTTGCCGATCGGCAGACCCATTCGCGCGGCGACATAGCCGGCGAAGACGTCACCGAAATTCCCCGTCGGGACGCTGAAGCTGACTCGGGCATCGGGGGCGCCGAGCCGGACGGCGGCATAGAAATAATAGACGATCTGGAGCATCAGCCGCGCCCAGTTGATCGAATTGACGGCTGCCAGCCGGTACGTGCTGGAGAAGGCGGGGTCGTTGAACATCGCCTTGACCAGCGCCTGCGCGTCGTCGAAATTTCCCTCGACCGCGATGTTGAACACGTTCGGCGACTGCACCGTCGTCATCTGCCGCCGCTGAACATCGGTGACGCGGCCAAGCGGGTGGAGCATGAACACGTCGAGATGCGCGCGCCCCGCGAGCGCATGGATCGCTGCCGATCCGGTGTCGCCGCTCGTCGCGCCGATGATCGTCAGATGCTCGGTCCGGCGCGACAGGAAGGTCTCGAACAACAGCCCGAGCGCTTGCATCGCGACGTCCTTGAACGCGAGCGTCGGGCCGTGGAACAGTTCGAGCAGCCACTGGCGCGCGTCGAGCTGCTTGAGCGGGGCGACGGCGGCGTGGCTGAAGCTGCGGTACGCCGTCGTCAGCAGCGCGCGAAGCTCATCTTCGGTCAGCGCCTCGCCGACGAACGGCGTGCACACCCGGACCGCCGTCTCGACGTAGCTCAGCCCCGCGAGTCCCGCGATCGCATCCCGCGACAGGGTCGGCCATGCCGCCGGGACGTAGAGTCCCCCGTCGGGGGCAAGTCCGGCCAGCGTCACGGCGTCGAACCGAAGGGAAGGCGCGGCCCCGCGCGTGCTGACATAATCCATGGAGAGGACCGTCTAGCGACGGGGGCGGCGACGGGCAAGGCGCGGCCTCCGTGAACCACAAAGGGCGGAGGCCCGCGGCCCCCGCCCCCTGCTCGGCCACCGCGTCAGCGCGAGGCGTATTGCGGCGCGGTCTTGGTGGCGACTTCCTTCATCGCCGTGGCAACGGCACGGGCGCGGCAGCGGATTGCGGCAACGTGGCTGGCGAGGTCGGTCGTTCCCATCGATTCGTCGCAGAGGTTGCGCGCGACGTTGTTGATGCGCTGGGTCAGGGCGGCCATGCCCGACGCGGTGCTGACGTCGAGGTCGGCGTAGCTGACCTGCTGGCTGGTCTGGGCGGTCGCGGCGGCGGTCAGGCTGAGCGCGGCGGCGGCGATGAGGATGAAGGTCTTCATGATGTGGCTCCCGGTGTGCGCCGGTCCGGACAATCCCGTTCGGCGACACCCGGAAACTGGACCGGGCCCCGTCCTGCCGACAGGACGCCGGGCCGATGAAGCGCCGCGGAAATGCCGACTTTGTGCCGATGATGCGCAGGCGGCGGCGATTTGCGCGCGATTTCTGGGATAGATCGGCCGAAATCGCGCCCTGCTTACGGAAAGCCGATCCGCCGCAGCAGCGCGGCATAGCGCGGGTCGCCGTGCAGCGGGCGCATCATCGGATCGCCCTTCAGCGCCGCGAGGTCGGTCTCGCTGCCAGCGACGGCGCGGTCGAGCGCGGCAAAGGCGGCGTCGGTCTCGCCGCGCTGGGCATGGACCTGAGCAACCGAATACTGCATCGCGTCCATCGTCCGCAGCCGGTCGAGCGCTGCGTTGGCGGCGGCGCGGTCGCTGAGTTTGGCCCGGGCGAGCGCTTCGAGCGATTCGCGGAAGCCGTTGCCTGGTGGTATCGTGAGCGCGACGGCGAGGCCCTCGGCCGGCTGGCCGATCAGGATCAGGGTCGAGGCGAGCGCGTTCTTGCCCTCGATATCGTCGGGCAGGCGAGCGACCGCTTGCCGTAGCGGTACGAGGGCGTCGGCGAATCGTCCCGCTTGATACAGCGCGAGTCCGAGCAGGAACGGACCGTTGGGGCGTAACGGGTCGAGCCGCTGGGCACGCTCGACGAGGCGAACCGCGGCGTCGGCGCGGCCGACCGCACCGAGGTAGATCGAATAGCGACCCAAGAGAAAGGCATCGTTCGGCGCGAGCCGCATTGCGGTCGCGAACGCATCGTTTGCCCCGCGAAAGTTGAGGTGCGCGTACAGGATAAAGCCGAGGATGCCGTACGGGACGCCGAGCTGCGGCGCGAGCGCGACGGCTCGGCGCGCCTCCGCCGCGGCCAGCACCAGCGCGCGTTCGGGGTGCGTCGTGAACTGGATCGCGAGCCAGCACGAGATGCTCGCATGGCCGGCAAGCGCGAGCGCGTAATTCGGATCGGCGGCGACGGCGGCGGCATATTCGGGCAGCGCGGCGAACGGCTTCTGCCCGGCCTCGAACGCCGCGCCGCGCAGATAGGCGTCGTGCGCGACCGGATTCGACGTGCCCCCCACCGACAGCAATGCCTTCTCGGCGCGGCCGAGGACGATGTTGAGCGCGTTGGCGACGTTTTCGGCGATGCCGGCCTCGATCGCCAGGACGTCGCCGGCGGCGCGGTCGTAGCTGTCGGACCAGCGCATCAGTCCGGTCGCCCCGTCGATCAGTTGCGCGCCGACGCGGATCGTGCCGTTCCCGCGGCGGACGCTGCCGATGACGATGTTGCCGACCCCGAGCTTCTCCGCCGCGGTTGCCGCGTCGGTGTCGCGCATCAGTTCGGACGAGGTCCGCGCCGCGACCTTCAAGCGGACGATCCGCGCCAGCGCGCTGCGCAGTTCCTCGGCGATCCCGTCGGAGAAATACGCTTGGGCGGGATCGCCGCTGAGGTTGGCGAACGGCAGGACGGCGACGCTGTCGTCGGTCCCCCCGGTCCCGCGCCAGAAACGCCAGCCGCCGAAGCCCGCGGCAACCGCGGCCAGCGCGACGCCGCCGGCAATCGCGCTGCGCCGGTCGACGCCGCGCGGAGCGACGGTCCCGTGCGACCGGGCCGGGGTGGCCGACGCCGGGAGGGCGGGCATGCTCGCTGCGGCCGCGAGCGGCTCGGGCGCCGCGTCCGCCGGCGATGGCGGTGCCGAAACAGCGGGAGCGGTGATCGGACCCGCCGCCGCCGCCTCGACCGGTGCCGGCGCGACGAGCCGGTAGCCGACCTTGGTGATCGTCTCGACCGCGAACACGCCGGCGCCGATGCCCTCGCTCAGCCGCCGCAGCCGCGATAGCACGCGGTTGATCGCGTCGTCGCCGACGATGCGTCCGTTCCAAGCGGCGGCGCACAGTTCGTCGCGGGTGATGATCCGCCCCTGCGCGCGGAGCAGGACGACGAGCACCTCCATCACCTTGGGTTCGACGATCTCGTCGCGCCCATCGGTGTGGACGAGCTGGCGTAGTGCCGGCGCGATCGTCAGCGGGCCGACACGGATGGCTGGCTCGTGCGCGAGGACGACGCGGCGCGCCGTCGTTTCGAAGGCTCCGCCATTCGCCATCGCTGCCCCCGATCGGTCCGACCGTAGCCGAAATGAACGGCGTGAGGGAAATCAAAAAGTCTAGGCAGCGCTGTCTTGCACCCGGGCGATCGACGTAGCCTACCCCGGTCGCGCCGCTAGGCCGGTCGGACGAGCAGCGCGATCATTGCGTGCGGATGATTATCGCTTCCGCCACTGCCGGACGTAGACGACGTAGATCACCGCCAGCGTAGCGGCGAAGGCGAACCATTGCAGCGCGTAGCTCAGATGATTGTCAGGCAGGTCGTCGGGCACCGGGACGCGCGACGGCAGCAGCCCCGGCGCGGCGGTCGTCGGGATCAGCATGAACTGCGGGCGGCCCGGCTCGGTGCCATAGGGGTGTTCGATCAGCGTGCCGGCGAAGTGCGTATCGAGGTCGATCCGCTTGACCGTATCGGGGCGCAGCGTCCAGCCGGCGACGGCGACGAGATCGGGCTTGGCGTGCCGCGCCGGGTCGTTGCAGTCGACGAGGATCAGGAAGCCGCCGTCGTCGCTCGCGCTCGTCCCGCCCTTGACGTCGTACGGCGCGACCAGCCCCGGGCGGCAGTCGACCTCGGCACGGCGATACTGGAGGTCGGCGGTGCCGATCATCGCGCGATAATAGTCGTGCCCCGTGACCGGCGGCAGCGTCTTGGCTGCCTCGAGCCTGGCGATCAGCGCGTGCTTCAACTCGCGCCGTTGAAGCTGCCAGATCCCGAGACCGAGCAGTATCGGGATCATGACCAGCGTCAGCAGCGTCGCACCCAGCGGCAACCGCTTCATGCCAGGCTCACTCGGACCGTCCGAGCCGGGCGTCGTTCTTATACTCGAGTGCGAGCAGGATGCCCTTCGCCACGCGGAGCAACGCGAGCGTCAGCCCGACGGTCAGCGGTACCCAGATCACGACATGCACCCACCACGGCGGCGAGCGGCTGAGCTCGAGCCAGATCGCGCCGACGACGACGACCGCGCCGACGAGGAAGATCAGGAACGGGGCGGCGGCGTCGCCGACATCGAAGGCGGCATAATCGAGGCCGCACTTCGGGCAGGCGGGGGCGAAGCTGGCGACCCCCTTGAACAGCCCCGGCGCGCCGCAGCGCGGGCAGAGGCCGAGGATCGCCCCCTTGAGCGCCGGCTGCGCCAGCGGGCGGCTCAAGTCGCGGCCGTCACCAGCGCGCCGAACTTGCTGCCCCAGCAGTAGATCGCGATGAACAGGAACAGCCAGAC
>CAXTPH010000094.1:0-9186 GCA_964245955.1 uncultured Sphingomonadaceae bacterium
GCCGTATTCGGCGGGAAGGGACATTGGTCGGATCACATGGTTCTCGTGTGGGCGTAGGTCGACGTAGGCGAGGAATGTGACAGTCGCGATAAGCGCGAGCGCGAGCGCCGGAACGACGAGGCCATAGGCCGCGGCGATCGCCGCGGTCAGCAGCAGGATGGCGCTAAAACGCACGGCCGGTCATCGCCGCGAGCGTCGGCAGCAGCGCGTCATAATGGTCGATGACGGCGTCGCCGGCGAGTTCGCTTGCCGGGCGGTCGCTGAAGCCGAAGCCGACAACGATCACCGGTACTCCGGCGGCGCGCGCTGCAGCGACGTCGACCGCCGTATCGCCGACGTAGACGGTCCGCGCCGGGTCGCCGCCCGCGGCCGCGATCGTCGCGCGCAGGTGCTCGGGATCGGGCTTGCGCACCGGCAGCGAGTCGCCGCCGAGGTTGGCGGCGAAGCGTCCTTCCCAGCCGAGCGCGGCGACGAGCGCACGGCTAAGTGCAACCGGCTTATTGGTGCAGATGGCGAGGGTGACGCCGTCGGCGGCGAGGGCGTCGAGCGCCGCCTCGACCCCGGGATACGGCCGCGACCCGACGGCGACATGCGCGGCATAATAATCGAGGAACGCCGGCAACGCCTGCTCGATCTCGGCATCGCCGTCGCCGCCGGACAGCGCCAAGCCGCGTTCGATCAGCGCGCGGGCACCGTGCCCGACGAGGTGCCGCACCGTTGCCGGATCGACCCGCCGCCGCCCGACCGCATCGAGCGCGGCATTGAGCGCGGCGGTCAGATCGGGCGCAGTGTCGACGAGCGTGCCGTCGAGGTCGAACACCACGGTTTCGGGAAGCGAACGAGCCATGACGCGCGCTGTCATTCGCGCGGCTGGAAAAGGCAAGACCGATGTGGCACTCGCGCTCGCATGTCGACCCGTCCCCCCGTCACGCCAGCGGCCAGGCCGATCGCCGCCATCGTCCTGGCCGCGGGCCAGGGCACGCGGATGAAATCCGACCTGCACAAGGTGCTCCATCCGCTGGCCGGGCGGCCGATGCTGCTTCACCTGCTCGCGGCGGTCGACCGGCTCGGCGCAACGCGCAAGGTCGTCGTCGTCGGCGCGCGGCGCGAACAGGTCGAGGCGGCGGTGGCCGGCACCGGCGTCACCGTCGCGGTCCAGGCCGAACAGCGCGGCACCGCCGACGCGGTCCTCGCCGCGAAGGACGCGCTTGCCGGTTTCGACGGCGACGTCCTGATCCTCTACGGCGACGTGCCGCTCGTCGAAACCGCGACGATGCAGGCGATGCTCGACGCGCTGACCCCCGACGTCGCCGCCGTCGTGCTCGGCTCCCGCCCTGCCGACCGGGGCGCTTATGGCCGGATCATTGCGACCGGCGGGTTCATCGACAAAATGGTCGAGTACAAGGACGCGAGCGCCGCCGAGCGTGCGGTCGACCTGTGCAATTCGGGTCTGATGGCGGTGCGGAGCGCCGACCTCTGGCCGCTCCTCGCGCGCGTCGGCAACGCCAACGCCGCCGGGGAGTATTACCTGCCCGACATCGTCGGTCTCGCCGACCAGCCGAGCCGCGTCATCGAGACGGGAGCCGACGAGGTCGCAGGGGTCAACTCGCGCGGCGAGCTCGCCGGTGTCGAGGCGGCGTGGCAGACGAAGCGCCGCGCCGCGATGATGGCCGCCGGCGTCACGCTTGTCGCCCCCGAGACCGTCTGGTTCGCCTTCGACACCACGATCGACCGCGACGTGACGATCGAGCCGAACGTCGTCTTCGGCCCCGGCGTCACCGTCGCGTCGGGCACGACGATCCGGGCCTTCAGCCATATCGCGGGGGCAAGCATCGGCGCCGGGGCGGAGGTCGGGCCGTTCGCGCGCCTGCGTCCGGGGGCGGTGCTTGGTACCAAGACCAAGGTCGGCAACTTCGTCGAGGTGAAGAAGGCGACGCTCGCCGAAGGCGCCAAGGTCAACCACCTCAGCTACATCGGCGACGCCGACATCGGCCGGCACGCGAACATCGGCGCGGGCACGATTACCTGTAATTACGACGGTTTCTTCAAGTATCGCACGAGCATCGGTGCGGGCGCCTTCATCGGCTCGAACTCGGCGCTTGTTGCGCCGGTCACGATCGGCGCCGGGGCGATCGTCGCCGCGGGCAGTACGATTACTGCCGACGTCCCCGCCGACGCGCTCGCCCTCGTCCGCCCGGCGCAGGTGGCGAAGGCGGGCTGGGCAGCGCGGTTCCGGACGGCAATGACCGCGCGCAAGGCGGAGCGCTAGGCGCGCCCGCTCGTCCCCGCGCGTGCGCCACCCGATTCTTCGCTGTCCTACACCCCCGCCGAGCGCCTATCGTTCCGGCGATGATAACGTCCCGCCACTGCCCCCGTTCGCTCGTCGACATCGTTTTCACCGATATGGCGAGCGTTCGAGGCCGACATGGCGTCAACTTCATCAACTTCCAATTTTTTCTAACCAGCGGCGTGGTTCATCGTGGGTAGCGGTACGATGGCGTATCGACCCGCGCGGACCGGCGGAGACCAATAGACCATGTGCGGCATCATCGGCATTCTCGGCACGAACGACGTCGGCGACCGATTGATCGACGGGCTGCGCCGGCTCGAATATCGCGGCTATGATTCGGCGGGGATCTGCACGCTCCACGATGGCCGGCTCGACCGGCGGCGCGCGCCGGGCAAGCTCGACAATCTCGTCCGCGTGCTCGGGCAGGACCCCCTCCCCGGCAGGCTTGGCATCGCGCACACGCGCTGGGCGACGCACGGCGGGCCGACGGTCGACAACGCCCACCCGCACGCGACGAACGAGGTCGCGGTCGTCCACAACGGCATCATCGAGAACTTCCGCCCCCTGCGCGCCGAGCTGATCGCCGCCGGGCGCAAGCTCGAATCCGAAACTGATACCGAGGTCGTCGCCCACCTGATCTCGATCGAGGTCGAGAACGGCGTCGCGCCACAGCTCGCGGTCGCGCGCGTGCTCAAGCGGCTCCACGGCGCGTTCGCCTTCGCGATCATCTTCCGCAGCGATCCCGACCTGATGATCGGCGCGCGGCGCGGATCGCCGCTCGTCCTCGGCTACGGCCAGAACGAGATGTTCCTCGGCTCGGACGAGATCGGCCTCGCGCCGCTGACCAACCGCATCGCCTATCTCGACGAAGGCGACTGGTGCGTCATCCGTCGCGACCGCGTCCAGGTGTTCGACGCCAACGACCGCCCGGTCCAGCGCGCGGTCATCACCTCGACCGCGAGCGGGGCGATGACCGGCAAGGGCAACCACCGGCACTATATGGAGAAGGAGATTTACGAGCAGCCGACCGTGCTCGCGCAGACGCTCGGCCATTATCTCCGGCCGCTCGAAGCGACGGTCGAGCTCCCCGCCTTGCCGTTCGACCTTGCCGCCGTCGGCCGGATCACGATCGTCGCGTGCGGCACGTCGTACCTCGCCGGGCTGGTCGCGAAATACTGGATCGAGGCGCTGGCGCGCGTGCCGGTCGAGCTCGATTTCGCCAGCGAGTATCGCTACCGCGATCCCGTGCTCGAGGCCGACGGGCTCGCGCTGTTCGTGTCGCAGTCGGGCGAGACCGCCGACACGCTCGCCGCGCTGCGCTTCGCCAAACTGGGCGGGCTGCCGACGCTGGCGATCGTCAACGTGCCGACATCGTCGATGGCGCGCGATGCCGACGGCGTCCTGCCGACCTATGCCGGCCCCGAGATCGGCGTCGCCTCGACCAAGGCGTTCACCTGCCAGCTCGGCGTCCTCGCCGCCTTCGCCATCGGCCTCGGCAAGGCGAAGGGCCATATCGCGCCGGGTGAGGAAGCGCGCCTCGTCCAGCTGCTGACCGAAGCCCCGGCCGCGATCAACGCCGCGCTGGCGCAGGAAACAGCGATCGCCGAGCTCAGCCAGAGGCTCGCGACGGCGCAGGACATTCTCTACATGGGGCGCGGGCAGGATTATCCGCTCGCGCTCGAGGGCGCGCTCAAGCTCAAGGAAATCAGCTATATCCACGCCGAAGGTTATGCGGCGGGTGAACTCAAGCACGGCCCGATCGCGCTGATCGACGACAAGGTGCCGGTGATCGTCCTCGCCCCGTCGGGCGCGCGCTTCGAAAAGACCGTGTCGAACATGCAGGAGGTCATCGCCCGCGGCGGCCGTGCGGTGCTCGTCTCCGACGCCGCCGGGATCGCCGAGCAGGGCGCGGGCACCTGGGCGTCGATCGCGATGCCCGCGGTCGACGCGTTCATCGCCCCGCTGGTCTATGTCGTGCCGATCCAGTTGCTCGCCTATCATGTCGCGCTGGCGAAGGGCACCGACGTCGACCAGCCGCGCAACCTCGCCAAATCGGTGACGGTCGAATAGCTACTTCCGCGCCGTCGGCGGCAGCGCGGCGACCTGGGTCTTCATCCGCAGGAACGCTTCCGACACGAGCTTGTCGGGCGTCTTCGTCCGCTGGTCAGCCTTGGCGTAATATTCGAGCGCGGCGGCGGGCCGGTCGGGTTCGAGCGCTTCCTGGCAGACGCCAAGATTGTAGAGCAGCGCGAAGTTCTGCAGCGTCTCGGGCGTCGAGATCGTCTCGAAGATGCCGCACGCGCGGTCGAGGCGCTTCGCCCGGGCGAACTGCGCGGCGCTGCGGAACTGCGCCTGCGTGGCCTTGTCGAGGTCGGGGGCATAATCCTTGAACGTCACCTTGATCGTCTTCATCGTCGGCGTCAGGTGGCTGCGGACCGCGCCCGCGGCGTCGCTGCGCAGCCGGATCAGCAGCGCCTCGGGCGTGGTGATGACGACATCGTTGGCGTGCTTGATCTCGGTCATCTTGGCGATGATCTTGTCGAAACCCGATACCGCCGCCGTCTCGGAACAGGTCGAGAAGCTGCGCTGGACAGTGACCGTCTCGGTATAGAAAATCTTGGCGGTGGCGACGACGTGGACAGCAGGCGTCACGACATAGGTCCCGGCGTATTTGCTGCACGGGATCTGGACCGTCTCGTTCTTGGCGCAGTGGAGGATGCTCGACTCGACGCAACGGGTCTGGTCCTGCTTGTAATCGGTCTTGTCGATCGTTGCCCGGTCGACGGTGCCGAAGAACACCGCGGCGACCCCCGCCGCCTGGCCCGCCTTGACCGCAGCGGTCGGCGAATCGATCTTCGCCGCCTCGTCGAGGTTGCGGACGGTGTAGAAGGTGCGGCTGTCGACTTCGGCCGACTGGAGCTCGGTGCGAAGCGCGGCGGCGAAATCCTTACCGTCGGTTCCGGTGAACGGCGCGATCGCGACCGTCCCGAGCGCAGCCACGCCCGGGAAGCGCGGCTCGATCCGGGTCTGATATTCGATCGGGACATCGGCGGCGACCATCGCCGGCGCCAGCAGGAATACGGCAAACAACACACACCAACGCATCGACCAACCCCGCTTCAGTTGCCGAGGATCATGACGACCGACATGGCGTCGCCCCGTTTGACGAGCAATTTGAGACGCCCGTCGCTTTTCCAATTGGCGGCGAGCTGCGCGTCGGGCGATTGCGCGGCGTCGGGCACGGCCGAACCGATCTTCATGATCAGGTCGCCGAGGAAGAGCTTGCCGGCGACGAACGTCGCATTGCGGTCGATCGCATCGACGAGGATGCCCTTCGCCACCTTGTCGTAGCGGACGGTAATGCCGAGGTCGCCGACCCGCGCCGAGGTCGGCACCACCGGGGGTGGCGGTGCCGGCGTCACGGTCGGCTTGACCGAGGGAGATGCTTGCTGAACGACCGGCGCGGCGGTCGAGGCTATAGTTGCGGGCACACTCGTTGCCGCGGGCACCGCCGCGAATCCGGGAAGATTGGACGCGGGGGCGCCGACCGCCGGGCCGATCGTCGCGCTTCGCGTCGCCCCGCCGCTGGCCGCGCCACCGGGCGTGTTCGCCGCCAGGTTCGCGGCATAGGTCGCGGCGAGATTGGCGGCATTGGTCGCAGCCGCGCTCGCCGCGCGGGCCGCGGCGAGATTGGCCGCCATCGTGTCCGCCGCCTCGCTAGCATGCGAGAGGTCGGCGATGCGGGTCCTGACCAGCGCGGCGAAGCGGCCAGTGCCGTAGCTGGCCAGATAGGCATCGCACGGCCCGCGGCTGAGCGAGCTCTTGCACAACGACCACGTCTCGGACTCGATGTCGATCGCCGGCACGGCGGGCGCGGCCGCCACCGCGACCGGGGCGATGAAGTAGAAATCGGCGCTCGAGCCATAGACCGCCGGTTCCTGGATATCGTTGGTGCGGTGCATGACGTCGTCGCGGACCTGGCGGAACATCGCGTTGACCTCGCGTCCGGGCTCGACGATGTGCTGCGCGAGCGCCTCGGCGAACGGGCTGTTGACGCGACCGTCGAAGGCGACGGTGTTGCCCTTGGCGCTGAACACGACGAGCAGGTCCTTGCTCGGGTCGACCGCCTGCAGGCCCTTGCTGATCACGCCCGCAGACGACTTCTTCAGGTTGGTGAAATACGGGCTTTCGCGGCACGCGTCGATGATGACGAGGCGCAGGCGCCGGGCGTTCTCGGTATACGACAGCACCGTGTCGAGCTTGACCGCTTCGATGTCGACATCGCGCGGATGGGCAAAAACGACGTCGGTCGGCACGAGGTAGTTGACGTGGTCGACCTCGACGCCGTGCCCGGCGTAATAGACCAGCGCGACATCGGCGTGATCGGCCTTGTTGCCGAACTCCTTGAGCGCATCGATCATCGCGGCGTGGCCGAGATCGTTCTTGATCACGATGTCGCCGAAGCCGGCCTTTCGGAGCGATGCCTCGATCAGCCGCGCGTCGGACGGCGGATTGGTCAGCTCGTTGCCAGGCGCGTAGCGGCTGTTGGCGATGATCAGCGCGACCCGCGTCTCGGCGCGCGCGGCGACCGGGTCTACCAGCACGACGATGGCGATCAGCGCCGCCAACAGCTGCGCCAACCTGCGCAGAAGGGAGCAAGCGGACATCGGCTTCCCGGCGACAGATGGATTCTAGGGGGTCGGCGAACGCAACGAAACCACTACCAGCCCGCCGCATATAGCATGCGGCCCGCCGATTTTCAGAACTTTCTTGATCGTCGGATAGGCTCAGCGCGACGGCGGCGGCGTCCCCTTCATGCCCGTCCACAAGGCGGCGTTAAACGCGGCGGTGTCGAGCTTGTCTTCGCCCGCGAAGTCCTGTCCCGCCATCGCCGTCGCCCACCAGGCGGCGCTGCGCTCGGGCGCGAGCCCGGCGGGGCGCGCGCTCCCGGCGACACGGTTGGCGGGCTTCGGCAGGTCGGTCGCATCGAGCGTCGCCGGCCATTGCGCCGCATAGGTCCAGTCGCCGAGCTTCGGATCGAACGCTTCCGCCATCGGCAGCGCGAGGCTGTCGTTGAGGCCCAGCGCCGGCAAGTCGAGCAGCCGCTCGATCGTCTTGAGCAGGTTGACGGTGGTATAGCGCGTCGACACCACCGCGCCGTGACGAACGCCGGGACCGACGAGATAGGCGAGGCTGCGATGGGCGTCGACATGGTCGGCCCCGTTCTGCGCGTCGTCCTCGACGATGACGATCAGCGTGTCCTTGCCGGCGGGCGAGTGCGCCACCGCCTCGGCGACGCGCCCGATCGCATAGTCGTTGTCGGCGATCTGCCGGTCGGGCGTGTTGACCCCATCGATCGCGTCGGCGAAGTCGCCAAAATGATCGTGCGCGAGGCGGAGCAGCGTCAGCCGCGGGGTCGCCCCGGCGGTAACGCGCGGCAGCCAGTCGCGCTTCCATTCCTCGACGAGCCAGTAATCGGGGAAGCCCTGGTCGAAGCTGCGGAAATACGGATCGGTGACGGGATCGAGGCGCTTGTCGGCCGACCACGCGACCTGCAGCTTTTTCGCCGCCGGATCGCGTTCGCGCGGGATCCGGTTCACGCCCGCCTTGTCCTCATAGCGCGACAGGTCGCCATAGAAACCGTAGTTGCGGACGCTGAGTCCCGCCTTCATCGCGCCCGCCCATAGCGTCCCCGCCCCGGCCTCGCCCTCGGGTGCGTCGGCGGCCGACAGGTCGGCGGTCCCGGCGAGCAGGTCGGGGTCGACCGGCACGTCGGGGTTGGCGGCGTGGCGGCCTTCCGGCGACAATGCGACGTTGACGAAGCGGTTGGTCCCCTCCGACTCGTACGCCAGCCCCTTCCCGGCATAGCCTACCGGGGTGATCCGTTCGAGCAGGTCGAGCGACCGCGCCTGGCTCGACCAGCTCCACCCCGTCCCCGATACCTCGCCCGAATCGAAGAAGCGGTCGAACGTCACGAACTGCTTCGCGAGGCCGTGGTGGTTCGGCGTGATCGCCTGCGGGAACAGCACGAGCTTCGCGTCGCCATCGCCGGGCCGCAGGTCGCCGAGGACCTGGTCGTAGGTCCGGTTTTCCTTGACGATGTAGATGACGTTTTTGATCCGCCCGCGCATCGCCGCCATGACCGCCTCGGCGCTTGCGGCCTTGGCCGGGGTCGGCGCGGCGAGGTTGGCGGTGACGCGCGCGGTCAACCGGGCGAGCTCGGCCTTCGCCGGCGGCGGCAGCGTCAGCAGCGAGCCGGTCTGGAGCTGGAGGACATATTGCCCCGACGCGCGGCACTTGGCCTCGCCCGCGGCGGTGGTCGCGAAGCTCGACCGGCATGCGCCCGGGTTAGGCCCCGGCAGCCCCTTGAAGTTCGCCACCGCCAGCCGCCCGCCGGCGACGGCGACCGCGTCGGGATACCAGCCGGTCGGGACCATCCCGGCGAACGCCGCCGGGGTGCCGCTCGGCTTCGCCAGCAGCGCCGCAAGGTCGATCGCCGCGACCGCGTTGAAGCCGCCGAGCGTCACCCAAAGGCGGCCGTCGCCCCCGAGCGCTAGCGCGTTCGGGTTCAGCCCCTTCGCCCGCGTCGCCGCGCGCGGCAGCCCCGACAGCGGATATTCGGCGACCGTGCGGCCATCGGCGGCGAGCGCGATCAGCGTGTCGGCGTTGTCGCCGGTCACGACGACGCGGCCGTGGGGGAGGGCCAGCAGTGCGGTCGGCTCGGCGATCGTCTTGGCGCGGGCGACGACCGACAACTTGTCGCCTGACAGCGCGACGGTAATCAGTTCGCGGTCGCGCGGCGACGAGACGACGGCGCGGCCCGGCGCGGCCATCGCCACGCGGAACGGATACGTGCCGCCGGGAACGCCGTGCTGCGCCGGGTCGAGCTTGCCGGG
>CAXTPH010000095.1:0-9164 GCA_964245955.1 uncultured Sphingomonadaceae bacterium
GAGACGGAGTGCGGTCGCGACGCTTTCGGCGAGTTCGCGCGATTTCAGAACCTCGACCTCGGTATCGGCACGCTCGGCATTGGGCAGTTCGGCTTCGGCCTGCGTTGTTGCCGGCGCGATCCGCTCCTCGCGCATGTTGAGGACGATTTCGGCGGTTGCAGAGTACAGGTACGGCTGGCGGACGAGGAAGATCGCCGCCGCGGCGATGACGGCGGCGAGGATCCCAAGGAGCAGCCACAGGCGGCGGCGCAGCGCCCCGACGAAGAAGCGCAGGTCGAAGCGGTCGGCGTCGGGCCGGTCCGACCGGCGGCGGTCGGCGGTGACCACTTCGCGGCTTTCGACCGGCGGATTGTATCGCTCGAGCGCATTCATCAGCGCTGAACCGTCAACTGGAGGAGAAGGTCGTTACCGCGGTACGGCCGCGCGCCGGGTCCCTGGCTGCGCTGGTCGCGATGGTCGTACTGCACCCCGAGCTGAAGCGTCCGGTTTATCAGATAGCGGACGCCCGCCCCCGCCGAGACACGGCTGTCGCGACGGTCGACCCCGCGATACGCCTCGCGGACATAATCGGCCCGCAGGTTGACGAGAAGATTGCGCAGCACTTCGTAGTCGGCCTTTACCGCCGCCCCGTCGGCAACGATACCGGCGACGTTGGTGATCGGGCTTGGCTCGATCGACCGCCGCGCAGTCGCCGTGACCGCCAGCAATGTCGTCGGGTTCCACACGATCCGGGCATCATAGTTCACTCCCTCGATGGTGGGAAATACGGTCGCCCGATACGATTGTCGCAAATATCCCGCACTTACCTGACCGGAAGTTACGCTGGTCAACCCGAAGCGGATGCCGGCGAGCGCAGCAATGCCGTTCGAATCCAACGGAAACAACGTCGGGACGCGATCGGTGTAGCGTTCGTCGTTGAACCGCGCCGACGTCACCGCGCTGATCTCCGGGGTCAACGGATAGCTGACTTCGACCAGCGCCGCGGTCGACTGGTGGTTGCGATAGGCCTGGGTGAAGAACGAATTGCCGACCTGTGCGTCGTTGTAGCGATAGTCGTCGAGGTCGAGCCGCGCCTTGAGCGTCAGGGCTCCGCTGGTGGTGATCAACATGATGTGGCCGCCGGCATCGTGGAAGATGATCGGCCGGCTGCCGGCGATCGCGTCGCCCGACGACCCGCGTGTCTCCGCGCGGCGGGCGAATAATGCGTCGAGCTCGACGATCGTGTTGTGGATGATGTCGACGCGTCCCAATGCGTCGATCCCGTAGCTATCGTTGTTTTCGCTCTTGATCCGGCTGAAGCGCTCGAGCGCGGCGTCGGTGGTGACCCTGAGGTAGTTCTGGCTCCAGCCCGACTGCAGCGACAGGCGCGGGTTAATGTCGAAGAACAGATCGCCGCGGCGCGTCGAGCGGTCGAACACATTGTCATCGTAGACCGTATTGACGCTCAGCGACGGGAACAGCCGAAACGCGCCGACCGGCACCCCGAGCGCATCGAGTTCGGGCCGCTGGCGCGACAGGACGATATTGTCGCGCTCGACGTCGACGAATTCGGCCGGGACCGCGGCAAACGAACAGCACAGCGAAATCGCGATGGCGATACCCGCGCCGGCTGTGCCCCCGTACCTCACTGCGCTTCGTGCCCCACTCCGCCCCCCACGCTCAACCGTACGGATCACAAAGCCGAAAGCGGCACGTCTGTCCACCACATGGCTTGCCCCGACCGCGGGCGAACGCCTAGGCTCGCCTACGTGGCTGACGGCATCATCCCGCCCGAGGCGCCGATCTCGTCGCGCACGGGGAGCGGTGCCGCCTGGCTGATCGGCTCGCGCCTGGCCACGCGCGGGGTCGACCTTGCGACGCTGGCGATCCTGGCGCGGCTGCTCGACCCGTCGGCGTTCGGCCTTGTCGCGATTGCGATGACGCTGCTGCTGATCGTCGAGGCGGTGTTCGAGCTGCCGATCCTTCAGGCGCTTGTCCGGATCGACGTGCTCGACCGCGGCCATTTCGATACCGCCTTCACCCTCGGAGTGATTCGCGGTGGCGTGCTCGCGGCGACGATGGCGGCGTGCGCGTGGCCGTTCGCACTGATCTACGGTGACCACCGCCTTGCGCCGATGATCTGCGTCCTCGCGCTCGCCCCGGCGATGCGCGGCGTGGTCAGTCCGCGCATGGCGATCTTTGCACGCCAGATCAACTTTCGCCGCGACTTCGTCATCGAAATCGCCGGCAAGGCTGCCGCGCTCGCGCTCGCTACGGCGGTCGCGGTGACCACCCGCAGCTATTGGGCGATCGTCGCCGGTACCGTCGCGACCCCGACCGTCACCGCGGCAGTGTCGTTCCTTTTCGCGCCGTACCGTCCGCGCCTGTCGCTGGCATACTGGCCGGCGTTTCGCAGCTTTCTCGGCTGGAGCAGCGCCGCGCAGGTGCTCAGCGCGCTCAGCTGGCAGTGCGATCGCCTGATCCTCGGCCGCTTCGTCTCGGCCGCGAGCCTCGGTCGATACGCGTTGGCGAGCGACCTCGCGGCGCTGCCCGACACCGCGCTCGTCGTGCCCATCGGCCGCCCGCTGATGGCGGCGTTCGCGCTGCTGCGCGACGATGGCGCGCGGCGTCGGCAGGCCTATCTCAAGGCCTCGAGCACGATCGTCACGCTCGGGCTGCCGCTGTGTCTCGGGCTCAGTCTGCTTGCCGACCCGGTCGTCCGGCTGCTGCTCGGCGGTAAATGGCTGGCGGCGATCCCGCTGTTGCACGGGCTGGCGCTGGCCTCGGTACCGATGATGATCGTGGCGCCGTTCGCCGGTTTCGCGATGGCCGAGGGCCGAACCGACATCCTGTTCCGGCAGAAACTGGTCGAGGCGGGGATCAAGATTCCGGCGATCGCGCTGGCCGCATTTTTCGCCGGAATCGACGGGGTGATCGCGGTCCGCATCGTCACCAACGTCGCGTTGGCGATCGTGACGATGGTCCTCGTCCGCCGGATCGGTGAGGCGTCGGTCGGGGATCAGCTTCGCGGAGTTGCCCGTCCGTTCGCGAGTGCAGGGGCGATGTCTTTCGTGCTCGCCCTACTCGCGCCAACGCTCGAAGCGATGGCGCCGGGGCCGCTCCTTGCCGCTGCCGTCGCGGCGACGGTCGGCGCTGGTGCGTTGACTTACGGTGTCAGCGGGATCGTGCTCTGGCGGCTGGCGGGTCGGCCCGACTGTCTTGAAGCGCAGATGGTTGGGAAACTGCGCCGCTTCCTGCGTTACGGCAGGGCCTGAGCCAGCGGTTGGCGGCGGTGCGGTCATGCAGCGACACTGCGACCCAGTTCGATTAAGTCGGGAGCGATCATGACAGGGGATCTGCGCAGTACCCGATTGGGACCTGAGTGAGTGAGCAGTGACCGCGATCCCGACGGCATGCCGCGCGCTGATCCGTGGCCAGCGCCCGCGATTCGGCGCTGGCCGATGTGGGTCCGCGTTTTAACGATCGTCGGTCTGACGACCCTTCTTTGGGTGATCATTCTCGTAAGCATTTAATTCTAAACGCGGATCGGGTTTCGAGACGACTGCCGATCAACAGCTTCGCATTCACCGGGTCCATCAGCGATTGTCTGCGGCATTTTGTCTTCCGCGTCGCTGGAGCTTAAACAAGTGATTGCCGATCAATCACTTACGGTTCGCGTCCGAAACGTGGCTCCGATCTAAAACAAGTCCTGAAAACGTTAACTAATTTTAGTGATTTACGCTGCGCCGCAACATGTTAAGGATTCGTTAGCTAAAGCGGACGGGCAAACGCGATGACGATGCATTCCACTCTTTGGACGACCGAAACCGCTACGATCCTGGGGACAGAGCGACCGCTGCGCGGCGATCCGCAACCCGGGCTGACGGTCACACGCATCGCGGACGTCCTTATCAGCTTGATCGCGCTCGTGTTCCTTGCTCCCCTGATGATCGCCGTCGCGCTGCTCGTCACCGCGACGGATGCAGGGCCGGTAATCTTCGGACACCGGCGGGTCGGCTTCGGCGGGCGGGCGTTTGCCTGCCTCAAGTTCCGGACGATGGTCGTCGATGCCGATGCGCGCCTGAACGCTCTCCTCGCCGCCGATCCCGCCGCCCGCGCCGAATGGGAAGCGACCCGCAAACTGCGCCACGACCCGCGCGTGACGCCGCTGGGCCGATTTCTCCGCCGCTCCAGCATCGACGAGCTGCCGCAGCTGTTCAATATCCTGCGCGGCGAGATGAGCCTGATCGGTCCCCGTCCGATCGTCGCCGCCGAGGTCGGTCATTACGGTCGGTATATCAAGGCGTATTACACCGTGCGGCCGGGGGTGACGGGACTCTGGCAGGTGACGGGTCGCGGCGAGGCATCGTATCGCCGGCGGGTCGTGCTCGATCTCGCCTATATTCGGTCGCGGTCGATCCGCCTCGACCTTTCTATCCTGTTCCTGACGGTCCCCCGGGTACTGTTCGGCGCGGGATCGTACTAGCGCCGCATCGGCGCATTCGCGGCTTGGTCTAAACCCGCCGGGCGGCTATCCTCGCCGCTTAGCGCTGCGGGCGATCCAGCTTTGATGTTCACTCGATTTGTCTCCGCAGCGGCAGTTTTCGCGATCTCGACTGCCGGCGTCGCCAAGGACGCAACCCCGGCGACCGCCCCAGCCAGCGTCGCGGCCTACCGGCTCGCGCCCGGCGACAAGCTGCGGATCACCGTGTTCAATGAGGTGGCGCTGTCGGGCGAGTATGCTCTCACGCCGGCGGGCAACATCGCCTTTCCCCTGATCGGCCTCGTCCATGCCGAAGGACGGTCGGTCGAGGACCTGCAGGACGCGATCACAACCAAGCTCGCCGCCGGCTACGTCAATGATCCGCGGGTCAGCGCCGAGGTGATCGTCTTTCGGCCTTATTACATCCTCGGTGAGGTCAATCATCCCGGTGCGTTCCCGTTCGCGGTCGGGCTGACGCTTGATCAGGCGGTCGCCGCCGCGGGCGGCTTCACCTATCGCGCCAACCACCGTCGGGCTTATCTGCGCCATCCCGACGATGCGCGCGAACAAGTCGTCGACCTGCGCCGCGGCCCCGCCAGGATCATGCCGGGCGATACGATCCGCATCGGCGAACGTTACTTCTGACGCTCGTTGAAGGTGCGCAGCGCGCCCTTGTGGAACGCCAGGCTCGACCGGTAGCGGGTCCGCGACGAATGCCCCGCCAGTTGCGCCAGCGCGAGGCGGACCGACCCCGCGGCGATCTTCGCCCGCGTTGCCAGCGGCGCGCGCGATGCCGATCGCGACTCGACGGCACCGCGCGCCCACGCCTCGCCCATCGCCGCATAGAAATAGTCAATGTATTCAGTCGTCTGGCGCTCGGCGATGATCTGGTGCTTGACCTCGGCACCGGGAACCCACCAGCCGCTATGGCCCGCCGCGAGGATCGCGGTATACACGGCGGTTTCCTCGCCCCCGCGCCGCCGCCCGGGCGCGACCCCGAGATCGGGATCGTAGAGGAATTGCCTCTGCTCGATCGCGCGGACCGCCGCCGACGCGCCGAACGGCAGCCTTTCGCCCGCGATTGCCAGCGGCACAGCAACCGGACCGAAGTCGCGCGCGGCAAGCAGATAGTGCAGGTCGTCGGCGGCCTCGCGGAACCAGTCGGGGGTGGGCGGCAGCAGTACGGGCGTGACGCGCCCGGCAAACAGCGCGGCGTCGGGGTGCGCGGCGAAAGCATCGGCGAAGGCGGCGAGCCAGCCCGGAACGACGAGCGTATCGTCGTCGGTCCAGACGATCAGGTCGCCGCGCGCGTAGCGCACACCGGTATTGCGCGCGTTCGACACGCCGGGCTCGGGCTCCCAGATGCGGGTGACCGGCAGCCGGCCGGCGAAGCCCGCGACCGTCGCCGGCGTATCGTCGTCGCTGCCGTTGTCGACGACCAGCAATTCCCAGTCGAGACCGTACGGTACCGCCATCGCCGCGATCGATTCGAGCAGGCCCGCCAGCTGGCGGCATCGGTTTCGTGTGCAAACGATGACCGAACAAGTCGTCACACTGTCATCCTGTAGAAATTCGGCGCGGCCGCCCCGTATCCCATTCGACTATTATGATCGCGCTTCGCCTGTCAAAAGCACCAGCGCGATCGCCAGCATTTTGCCCGGCGAACGATGATTAACCTTCACGCCCCGGTGATGCCGATTGAATTAGCCGTAGTCTCCGATAGGAGGATTGCCATGCCGCCGTCTCCGGAGATTTTCGTCGCCGTCGCGACCAAGGGCCGCGCGGTGGCGACCGCGACGCTGTGTGCGTTTCTCGCGCGCCAGACCGTCCCGATTGCCTCGGTGGTCATCGTCGGCAGCGAGGCGAGCGACGTCGCCGGTCTCGCCGGACTGCCAGGGCTGGCCCTCGATGTCCGCGTCGCACCGGCGCCGGGGGCATCACTCCAGCGCAACGTCGCGCTCGCCGCGCTGTTCGACGGCCCGACGCCGCCGGCCGACGATGATCTCGTCGCCTTCTTCGACGATGATTTCCGCCCCGCCGACGACTGGCTCGAGGGCGCGGCGCGCGTAATGCAGCGGTCGCCCGACGTCGTCGGGCTGACAGGCAACGTGCTCGGCGACGGCGTCTGCAGCGATGCGTTGAGTGAGGCCGACGCTATCGCGTTGCTCGCCGTCGGCCTTCCCGCCGAAAGCCACTGGGCGTCGGGCCCCGACGAGCGCCCGATCACCGCGCTCTACGGCTGCAACATGGCGATCCGCGCGCGGGTGTTGCGCGCCGAGCGCTTCGACGAGAACCTCCCGCTTTATTCGTGGCAGGAGGACATGGATATGGCCGGGCGGATCGTCGCGCAGGGCCGCGTCATCTACACCCCCGAATGCCGCGGCGTGCACCTCGGGTCGAAGTCGGGCCGGACGAGCGGCGTGCGCTTCGGCTATTCGCAGGTCGCCAACCCGATCTATCTGTGGCGCAAGGGCAGTTGCCGTCCGCTCCGCGCGCTGCGCTTCGCCGGGCGCGCGCTGCTCGGCAATTCGGTGCGCAGCCTGCGCGAACACCGGCTGTTCGACTATCGCGGTCGCTTCGCCGGCAATCTGATCGCGGTCGGTGATCTGCTGCGCGGGCGGATGGACCCGCGCCGCATTCTCGAACTCTAGCGCGATGGACCCACCCGATCCCGCGCCGGCGATCTCGCTCGTCGTTTCGACCCGCGGCTCGACCTCGAACTTCGGCCGGCTGTTCGACAGCCTCGACGCGCAGACCTTCCGCGATTTCGACGTCGTCGTCGTCGACCAGAACGGCGACGACCGCGTCCGCGTCCAGCTCGACCGCGTCGCCCGGAGCTTTCCGGTCAACTATATCGCGACGCCCGACCTGCGCGGGGCGTCGATCGGGCGCAACACCGGGTGGCGCGCAGCGCGTGCGGACATCATCCTCTTTCCCGACGATAATTGCTGGTATCCGGCGCACTTCCTCGACCACGGCATGGCGCTCATGGCGTCGCTCCCCGCCGACATTCTCACTGGCCGCCCCGCCGACGAGACCGGCGCGACGATCCTCGGCAATTTCGACGCGAACGCCGGGCCGATCACCCGGGCGTCGATCTGGACGACGGGGATCGAGTGGGTGATGTTCGTAAGACGCGCTGTTCTCGTCGCGCTCGACGGCTATGACGGCGGTATCGGCGTCGGCGCGGCGACGCCGTGGCAGGCATGCGAACTGCAGGACCTCGTCCTCCGCGCGCTCGACGCCGGGTTCGCCTGCCATTACGACCCGTCGGTCTACGGCCACGACCAGCAATGGGACGAATTGACTAGCCAGGCGGCGATCCGGCGCAAGGCGCGCGCGTACGGCCGCGGCATGGGGTACGTCCTCGCGCTCCACCGCTTCGGGCTGGCGCAGGAGGCGCGCTGGGTCGGACGCTCGGCGCTCGGCGCGCTCGTCTATGCCGCACGGTTCGACCGGGCGAAGGTCGGCTATTACCTCGAGACGATGCTCGGCCGGATCGAAGGCATCCGCGGTTACGCGCGGTCGAAGCCGCGCTGATGCCCGACGTTGTGGTCAACGCGCGCTTTCGCGTCGGGCCGCAGACCGGCGTCCAGCGCGTGGCGACCGAACTCTGCCGCGCGCTGCGCCCGCCGCTCGCTGAGATCTCCCCCGCGCGCGACTGGGGCGGCGCGCGCAATCACCTGTGGGAGCAGCTCGTCCTGCCGC
Organism: uncultured Sphingomonadaceae bacterium; assembly: GCA_964245955.1. Lineage (GTDB taxonomy): Bacteria > Pseudomonadota > Alphaproteobacteria > Sphingomonadales > Sphingomonadaceae > Polymorphobacter_B. The sequence goes on from CAXTPH010000095.1 coordinate 8,171, forward strand.
GGCGTCTCGGCGGCGCGCCGCTGTGGAGCCCGTGCAATACCGGTCCGGTTGCGGTGGCGAATCAGGTCGTGACGATCCACGACGCGGCGGTGCTCGATCATCCCGAATGGTTCACGCCCGCGTTCCGGCGAATCTACGGGCTGATGTGGCCATTGCTGGCGCGGCGGGTGCGGCGGCTGGTGACGGTGTCGCATTATTCGCAGGCGCGGCTGTCGGCGGTACTCGACATCCCGCGCGACCGCATCCGCGTGGTCCATAACGGTGTCGGCGCGGCCTTTCGCCCGGTCGCCGCCGGGATGATCGAAGAGGCCGCGCGCCGCTACGGGGTCGAGCCGGAACGATATTTTGTCACGCTGGCGACGGTCGAGCCGCGCAAGAACCTCGCGCTGGTTCACGCCGGCTGGGCGGAAGCGCAGCCCCGGTTACCCGGCGATTACCGTCTGCTCGTCATCGGCGGCGCCGGCAAGTCGACGATCTTCGCCGCTTCGGGGGAGGCCGTGAACGTCGCGACGATCCGCGCCGGTTTCGTCCCCGACGACGATCTGCCGGCGTTGCTCGGCGGCAGCATCGGGCTACTTTATCCGAGCCGTTACGAAGGCTTCGGCCTGCCGGTCGTCGAGGCGATGGCCTGCGGCGCGCCAGTGGTGACGACGCGGTTGACCAGCCTGGCCGAAGTTGGCGGCGACGCCGCTCTCTACGTCGATCCCGACGACGTCGCGGACATGGCCGCGCAGATTCTCGCGCTGGCAACAAGCCCCGACCTCCGCGCCGAACGCCGCGCGCGCGGGCTGGAAAACGCCACGCGGTTTTCGTGGGAGACGGCCGCGGCGGCGATGGCAGAAATCTTCCGCGACGATCTGTGAGGCTCGTTTGACGTCCGAACGGACCCCGGAGGAAGGTTAGGCGACGGCCGACCTTGCCGCTGCGACCGCAGGAAAATGGTGCGCCCGAAGGGAATCGAACCCCCGACCTGCGGTTTAGGAAACCGTCGCTC